>JAFAUH010000016.1 GCA_019243445.1 Streptomycetaceae bacterium
GGCCATGCGGGCTTTCCCCGCAGCACGGCTCAAGCAAGCCCTATGGCTCGCGGGCTGTTCGCTGTGCTGGGACTCGTCCGTTGCCGGTGGTCAGTCGGCGGTGGCAGTGGGTGTGTATCAGGCGTGGGGCAGCGGGTTTGTCCGGCGTGCCGCTTCCCGGTTCGGCGGTGATCGCGTGTTTGCGGATCGCCTTGCGGGTGACCTTGAGCCATTGTTCCCATTCCTGGGGGTTTTGTGGCTCATGGTCGGCGTGCAGCAGCAGCCCTCTGCACAGCGCGCAACGGCCGTCCTGAGTCTTGAGCAGACGCAGGGTGGCCGTACTCAGCGGGGGTTTGCCGCGGCGGCGCCGCGTGGCCCAGAAGTGCGCCAGGGCCGGATCGTCAGGAGACGCCGTGCCTGGCACCATCCGGTGCCGGACGATGGGTGTCCAGGCGAACTTGCGCAGGTAGAAGCCGCTTTCGCGGTTCCCGAACACCCACGCGTCGCGCCTGGACGGGTTGAACATGCCGAAGTAGCGGGCGACCACCCAGCGCCTCGGCTTGTTCGGGTGGGAGAACTTGGCCCATTTATAGACCAGTTTCCACACATGGGCGTCCAGCGAGTTGAATGCTCGCTTGGACACCCCGATCCGGTAGTAGGCGGCCCAGCCCTTGATGATCGGGTTGAGCTTGGAGATCACCGCCTCGGCGTTGGCCCCGCGTAGGGCCTTCACTTCGTCGGTGAGCCGTTTCCGGATCCGCCGCAGGGCATCCTTGCTCGGCTTGGTCAGCAACTTGCCGCGATAGCGTCGGATGTTGAACCCCAGGAAGTCGCAACCTTCATCGAGGTGGACTATGCGGGTCTTGTCCTCGTTGAAGGCCAGACCCCGCAGGGCCAGCCACGCGGCCAGCCTCGCCTTGACCTGTTCGGCCTGCTGCCTGGTGTGGCACAAGGCGATCAGGTCGTCGGCGTAAGTGACCAGGACCGGGGAGTTCCGCTCCAGCAGCGCGACATCGCTGCCGAGTTTTTGGTAGCGGACTCCGGCTGCCCTTTCCATACCGTGCAAAGCGATGGTCAGTAGCGCGGGGCTGATCACACCGCCCTGGGGAGTTCCCTCCTCGGTAGGGGTGAACCAACCTTTCTCAACCACACCCGCCTTCAGCCATCCGGATATCATTCCCCTGCCGGGAAAAGAACCCAGGGCCGAGAGCAGGTAATTGTGGTCGATGTGGTCGAATGCCGCTTTCAAGTCGGCGTCGAGCGCCCACAGGCGTTTGGCGTTCTTGCCGCTTGCCGTGGTGTGAATGGCTACGATCGCGTCATGACAGCCGCGACCCGGACGAAAGCCGTATGACTTCGCCTCAAGTCGCGCCTCCCACTCGGGCTCCAGTGCATTGAGCGTCAGAGCCTGAAGACTTCTGTCGCCGATCACGGGAATTCCGAGCGGGCGCTGCTTTCCGTTCGCCTTGGCAACGTACACCCGCTTGACGGGCTTGGGTTTCCACGGAGTTGCCCGGTGCTGTATCCAGTCGGCCAATTCGGCCTTTCCCTGGGGCAGCAGCACGACTTTTCCGTCGATCCCCGCCGTCTCGCGTCCAGCGTTGACCTCCGTGACCCGCCGCACACTTGCGAGTGCGTTGGCGCGGGAGCGGAGCATCAATTTCTGGAGATTCCTGACCTTGGCCGGGTCTCCTGCCTGCGAGGCCGTGAAGATGCGCTGCCGCAGACGCCGTACGTTGTCCTCGACCGTCCGCCAGTCAATCGACTGCCAGTCGCGGGTCTCGTCCTCCGGTCCGTTCACCGTGCCAACATCGGTCGCCGCGGCCTGTGCCGCTTCGGCCAACTGCGTCGTCATAGCGTCCAACTTGCCCTTCGGTTCCGGCGTCCTTGGTCATCGTTTCCTCACAGGCTCACCAGACCCACGTCAGCACCCTTTCAGGCAGGGCACTCGGCCCCTATCCGGCCAGTTATACGGGACCCGCTGAGGGAGGGCTCAGCGTGTGGTTCCCGGTTTCCTGCTGCCTTTCGGCCACCGGCATTCGCTTCTTGGGTCTTCCTGCGCCCGCTGGGGAATTGGGTCTTCCTTACGGTCGGCTTACCAGACTCGACTTGTTGCCTGGACCCCATCGGGATTGTCACGTTCCGCATGAGAGAGATACGACCGGGGAGGGTGCCCTCTCAACCTCGGGGACGGCGGTGCACTCCCGACCGGCCAGGCCTCTCCAGTCGGCGCCTGCCGCTTTCCTGCGGCCAGTCCCTATCACCCGCTGAAACTACCCATCTGCGGGAGTGATCCTGACGAGGCATCATCGAGGATTCACTTGCATTCACCCGTCCGGCCTTTCCCAGCCTGTAACCCCCGGATGGAACGAGGATCCTTGGGCATTTCCTCAGGCTTCGCACCCCACGATTACTCGCAACGCACGCTGAGGCGGGAACGAGCCCTGTGCACTGGCTCGGGACTTACACCTTCGACATCCGTCGATCCTCCTTCGGTAATTCCACTCTCTTCATGCGACTTGCGTGTCGCACGGCCCGCTGGACCCAGTCAGCGGGAGCATGGCGGGCACCGGCCAGCTTGTAGATCTTGCTTTCCTCGTCCGGATCACGTGCCGGACGGGCATACAAAGGCGGAAACATAGCAAAACCCTCCACCACCCAGCATGCGTCTCCGACGCCTACCGGTCTATATCCGCCTTGAGGAACGCAGCACTAGGGCCGGGACCATCCCCGCATGCGCGGGGAGCAGTAACCTTCCTGACAGACGCAGGGTATTTTCATGGGACCATCCCCGCATGCGCGGGGAGCAGTGCGTCCGGTGCACACCGTGAACGGGCTTGCGGGGACCATCCCCGCATGCGCGGGGAGCAGACTGTCTGATCTGCGTGATTGTGGCAACAGACACCGCCAGTCACACACTTTCTAAGAAATAGTTATTTACCTACAATAGGTGACAAATCACTGACCTGAGGGGAGTCCTCGGGCGGCGGATACAAGCAAGTGGCTGACAGGCGATTGTTGGATGCGATTCGCTGATCGCGTGAGAAATTCGGGAGGGGAGTCGCTGTCGCGTCTCGGTCCGGGGTTGTCAGGGGAGGCCCGGACAGTGTGGGCCAAGCATGATGTCAAGACGGACAGTTGGTTGCCGTTGTGGCGTCATATGGCCGATAGCGGTGCGGTGGCGGGGCTGTTGTGGGACCGGTGGCTGCCTGAGGCGGTGCGGTGGCGGGTGGCGGAGGTGCTGCCGGGTGGGGAGGCGGATGCGCGGCGGCTGGCGGTGTGGTTGGCCGGGGTACACGACATCGGGAAGGCGACGCCTGCGTTTGCGTGCCAAGTGGATGCTTTGGCGGATCGGATGCGCGACGTAGGCCTGGAGATGCCGTACCGGCGGGAGATGGGCCAGGATCGGCGGATGGCTCCGCACGGGCTGGCCGGGCAGCTGCTGATGCAGGAGTGGCTGGAGGAACGGTGTGGCTGGCCGGGTCGGGCCACTGGGCAGTTCGCGGTGGTGGTCGGCGGGCATCACGGCGTTCCGCCGGACCACGCACAGGTCAGCGACTTGGACGCGCACCCGGCGCTGCTGCGTACGCCCAGCTCGAGCCGGCAACTGTGGCGGCGGGTGCAAGAGGAGCTACTGGAGGCGTGCGCGGACGAGTTCAAGGTCCGCGAGCAGCTGGAGGAGTGGCAGCGGGTGAAGCTGCCGCAGACGGTGCAGGTGCTGCTGTCGGCGCTGGTGATCGTCGCGGATTGGATCGCGAGCAACCCGGATCTGTTCCCCTACGCCGGGCTGGAGCAGACGTCTGCGGGCGGGGACCGGGCGGCGGGCGCGTGGGCCGGGTTGGGCCTGCCGGAGCCGTGGCGGCCAAAGCTGCCGCAGGGTAGCGCGGCGGAGCTGTTCGCGGCCCGTTTCACCCTCCCGCCCGGGGCGGGGCTGCGCCCGGTGCAGGAGGCGGCTGTTCGCATGGCGCGCACGATGCCCGGACCGGGGCTGCTCATCGTCGAGGCACCGATGGGCGAGGGCAAGACGGAGGCCGCGCTGGCGGCGGCCGAAGTGCTGGCCGCGCGCAGCGGTGCAGGTGGGGTGTTCTTCGCGCTGCCGACGATGGCGACCAGCAACGCGATGTTTCCGCGTCTTCTGGCGTGGTTGGACCGGCTGCCGGCTCGGGAGGGCGAGCGCCTGTCGGTGCTGCTGGCACACTCCAAGGCGGCGCTGAACGAGGATTTCGCGGCGCTGAAGGCGGCTTCGTGGCAGCGGATCGCGGCGGTGGAAGCGGACGGCCTCCAGGAGCTGCCCCGGCCGGGCCGGGAGGAGCGGGCCGCGCCGGCGGAGCTGGTTGCGCACCAGTGGCTGGGTGGCCGGAAGAAGGCCATGCTGTCGTCGTTCGTCGCTGGGACGGTCGACCAGCTGCTGTTCGCGGGTTTGAAAAGCCGTCACTTGGCTTTGCGGCACCTGGCACTGGCGGGCAAGGTCGTGGTGATCGACGAGGCCCACGCCTACGACACCTACATGAACTCCTACCTGGACCGGGTGCTGGCGTGGCTGGGCGAGTACCGGGTGCCGGTGGTAGTGCTGTCCGCGACGCTGCCGGCGGCCCGACGGCGGGAACTGGCACAGGCGTACGCGGGTGCCGGCGGCCAGGACGACGGCTTCGCCGCAGTGGACGAGGCGGACGGCTACCCGCTGCTGACCGCCGCCGCCCCGGGGCACGCGCCGTCGCAGGAGCAGCCCGAGGCGTCCGGCCGCAGCAGCGAAGTGCGGGTGGAGGCACTAGCGGACGACCTGGCGGTGCTGACGGACCGCTTGGAGCGCGAACTCACCGGCGGCGGGTGCGCCTTGGTGGTGCGCAACACCGTGGACCGGGTGCTGGAGACGGCCAAGGCGCTGCGCGAGCGGTTCGGCGCGAGTGAGGTGAGTGTCGCGCACGCGCGGTTCATCGACGTCGACCGGGCCGCCAAGGACAAGGGCCTGCTGGAGCGGTTCGGCCCGCCCAAGAAGAGCGGCGAGTGTCGTCCGGGTCGGCACATCGTGGTGGCGAGCCAGGTCGCCGAGCAGTCGTTGGACGTTGACTTCGACCTGCTGATCACCGACCTGGCCCCGGTGGACCTGATGCTGCAGCGCATGGGCCGACTGCACCGCCATCGGCGCGAGGGCCGCCCTGAGCGACTGCGCACGGCCTTGTGCCTGGTCACCGGCGTGGTCGACTGGGAGGGCGAGCCGCCCGAGCCGGTGCCCGGTTCGCGGGCCGTCTACGGGCGATACGCGCTGCTGCGCTCGCTCGCCGTGCTGGGTCTGCCGCACGAGGGCAGCCGCCGGACGGTGGACCTGCCGCAGGACATCAGCCCGCTGGTGCAGCAGGCCTACGGCGACGGGCCGGCCGGACCGGCAGCGTGGGCCGAGGCGATGGAGCAGGCCCGCCGCGAGTACGAGGACCTCAAGCAGGCCAAAGCCAAGGCCGCGGACACCTTCCGTATCGCCGAGACGGCCAGGCCCGGGCGGCCGCTGGTGGGCTGGCTCGCGGGTAATGCGGGCGACGCGGACGACACCCGTGCCGGGCGGGCGCAGGTGCGCGACGCCCCGGAGAGCCTGGAGGTCATCGTCGTCGAGCAACTCGACGACGGATCGCTGGCCACGGTCAGCTGGGCCGGTGAGGGGCGGGGCGGCCTGCCGCTGCCGACCGACGCCGTCCCCGTGCCGAAGGCGGCCAAGGCCGCGGCGGCGTGCACGCTGCGGTTGCCGGCCCAGATGGCGAAGCCGTACATGATCGATCGTGTGATCGCCGAACTCGAACAGTTCTGCGTCCCGAACTGGCAGGCGAAGGAAAGTCTTTGGCTGTCGGGCGAGCTGATCTTGCCGATTCGGCCCGGTTGTCAGACCCATGTGGCAGGGTTCCGGCTCAGCTACAGCCCCGACGACGGACTCGAGGTGTCCCGTGAGCAATGACCAGGCAGCAGGCCCAAGCGGCCCGCTGTCCTTCGACCTGATAGACCGCCCGTGGCTGCCCGTGCAGCTACTCGAGGGCGGAGAGGCGGAATTGTCGCTGCGCCAGGTATTCGCGCAAGCCGGGCAGATCCGCAAGTTGGCGGGCGACCTGCCCACCGTGGACTTCGCGCTGACCCGGCTGCTGCTGGCGATCGTGCACGACGCCCTGGACGGGCCGGCGGATCCGGAGGCGTGGGCCGAGCTGTGGGAGGACGAGGACCCATTTGCGGCCCTGCCCGGCTATCTGGACGAGCACCGCGACCGGTTCGACCTGCTCCACCCGCGCACGCCGTTCTTCCAGACGCCCGGGCTGCACACCTCGGGCAACGAGGTGTTCTCCCTCAACCGGATCGTCGCGGACGTGCCCAACGGGAATCCCTTCTTCACCACACGCTTCCCCGGCGTGAAGCGGATCGGCTTCGGCGAGGCCGCGCGTTGGGTGGTGCACGCTCAGGCGTACGACACCTCCGGCATCAAAACCGGCGTCGTGGGCGACCCGCGGGTCAAAGGGGGCAAGGCATACCCGCAGGGCGTGGCCTGGGCCGGCAACCTCGGCGGCGTGCTGGCCGAGGGGCCGACGCTGCGCGAGACGCTGCTGCTGAACCTGATAGCCGCCGACCACCTGCCCGACCAGGTGGGCGACCTGCCGGCCTGGCGGCGACCGCCCACCGGACCCGGCGCGGCCGACGACCTGGCCGCACGCCCGGCGGGGCTGCGCGATCTGTACACCTGGCAGTCGCGTCGGCTGCTGCTGCATGCGGACGCGCAGGGCGTGCACGGCGTCGTGCTCAGCTACGGCGACCCGCTGGCGGTGCAGAACATGCACACCATCGAGCCGATGACCCCGTGGCGCCGCAGCCTGCCGCAGGAGAAGAAACTCGGGCGCAGACCGGTCTACATGCCCCGTGAGCACGACCCCGCTCGCGCCGCTTGGCGCGGCCTCGAGGCCCTTATCGCTCCGCGCGACCACAACACCGCCGCTCCCGGCGAGCCGGCCTCCACGCTGCGGCCCGGCATCGTGGACTGGCTGGCGCGGCTGACGGGTGACGGATTCCTGCCGCGGCGCACGCTGGTGCAACTACGCACCTACGGTGCGCAGTACGGGACACAGGCGTCCGTGATCGACGAAGTCACCAGCGACGCGGTGGATCTGGCCGTGGTACTGCTCCACGAGGCCAACCGTGAGCTCGGCCAGGCGGCCATCGACGCCGTCGCCGATGCGGATATGGCCGTGCGCGCGCTCGGCGACCTGGCGACCGACCTGGCCCGGGCGGCGGGCAGCGAGTCCGACGCCGGCCACGACGCCGCGCGCGACGCGGGCTTCGGCGCGCTGGGCGGCCCCTACCGGCTGTGGCTGGCCGGGCTCCACGAGGGCGACGACCCGCAGCAGGTCCGCGCCGTCTGGCAGCGCACCGCCCGGCAGGAGATCGGGCGCCTCGGCGACGAGTTGGTCGCAGCCGCCAGCGAGGCGGCCTGGCGAGGCCGGGTCATCTCCGGTGCCAAGGGCGATATGTAGCTGAACGCGGCCTCGGCCGACCTGTGGTTCCGCTCCCGGCTGGCCAAGGCGCTCCCGCTCACCCAAGCCGACGCCGCAGCCACCGTGCCGGCACAGGCCACCGCACCAGATCCGGCTGGCGCACGGCTCGCGCCCACCAGCGACAACTCCCGGAAGGTGACCATATGACCGCCGTCCCCGAAGCCCCAGCCCCTGACGCCCCGCCCATCGGCCAGGGCACCGTCCGCACCCTGGTCGGAGGCGAGATCGCCCGGTTGCAGCGCGGTTACCTCTCCGACCGCGCCGAGGCCGTCGCCGCACTGGCCCGGCTGCGGCGCGGCGCGGGCCGGGACGCGGCCGCAGTCCCGGACCTGTGGGGCCTGATCGACCTCGAACCCCTGTACACGGACCCCACACTGCGCAAGGACGCGGCCGCGAACGCCGTCTACACGGCCATGACCTTGTGGTCGCTGCACCAACAGTCCCGCGGCAGCGGCATGCACCGGCCCGGCATCGAACTCGGCGCGGCCGTGCGCAAGCTCATGCCCGGCGGCGAGATCGACGAACCGGTCCGCAAGCGCTTCGTACGCGCGGGCACCTCGGCGAATCTGCCCCTGCTCGCGAGCCGGCTGCGCGAAATCGTCCTGCTGCTGCGCGGCCAGGACATCGCCTTGGACTACGCCCTGCTCGCCGACCAGCTCTACCGCTGGCAGCAGCCCGGCGGGCCCGACCGTGTGCGCCGTTCCTGGGGCCGCGCGTTCCACGCCCACCGCACTACTCGTGACGAGAACACCGACGGCGCTGCCGTCACCGACCCGAAGGACGCCTCGTGACCCCTCGCCTGATCCTGGACGTGCACGCCCTGCAGAACGTCCCGCCGAGCAACCTGAACCGCGATGACACCGGAGCCCCCAAGACCGCTGTCTACGGCGGCGTGACCCGCGCCCGCGTCTCCAGCCAGGCCTGGAAACGGGCCACCCGCCGCTACTTCACCCAGTTGCTCGACCCGAAAGAGCTGGGCGTGCGCACCAAGCGCGTCGCTGAGCTGCTGGCCGAGCGCATTACCACCTTGCGACCGGATCTGGACGGCCCACCGGCCCTCGCCCTGGCTGCTGAAGTGCTGCAGACCGCCACCGGCTCGAAAATCGCGCCGCCCAAGCGCAAGGCCGACGCCGCCAAGAAGAACGGCGAGCCCGAGCCCGCCCCCGAGTCCTCGTACCTGATGTTCCTCAGCGCCCGCCAGCTGGATCTGCTGGCCGCCCTCGCCGTCGAGGGAGCCGACGACATCACGGCGTTCTTCAAGGACAAGGACGCCAAGGCCCGCGCCAAGAAGATCGCCGACGGCCGGCACTCGGTGGACATCGCCTTGTTCGGCCGCATGGTCGCCGACTCGGCCGACATCAACGTCGACGCCGCGGCCCAGGTCGCGCACGCCATCAGCGTCCACCGCGCGGAGACCGAGTCGGACTACTTCACCGCCGTCGACGACCGCAACACCGACGCAGAGCCTGGCGCGGGCATGATCGGCACGGTCGACTTCAACTCCGCCACGCTCTACCGCTACGCGGCTGTGGACGTGGATCTGCTGGCCCGCAACCTCGGCCAGGGCCTGGACGAGGACGAGCCGGCCACTCCGGTGCGCCGGGCCGTCGAGGCGTTCTTGGACGGCTTCGTCTCCTCCCTGCCCACCGGAAAGGTCAACACCTTCGGTAATCACACCCTGCCGGACGCGGTCGTGGTCAAGCTGCGCACCGCCCGCCCCGTCAGCTTCGTCTCCGCCTTCGAAAAGCCGGTCCTCGCCGATGAGTTCGGCGGCCACATGGAGCCTGCCTGCGCCCGCCTGGCCGACTACGTCCCCGAGCTTGAGCGCGCCTACGGCGAGGAGGGCTGCCTCACCTGGGTGCTGCGTGTCGGCCCGGCCACCGCCAAGCTCGCCTCGCTGGGCACCGAGACGCCCAGCCTTTCCGCTGTGGTCTCCTCGGTCGGCCAGGCCGTGGCAGACCGCCTGGAGCAGCGCGGATGAGCGTCCTTGTGCTACCGCTGGCCGGCCCCCTGCAGTCGTGGGGGGCTTCGGCCCGCTTCGCCCGCCGCGGCACGGAGAACGCGCCCACCAAGAGCGGCGTGGTCGGACTGCTCGCCGCCGCGCTGGGGTTGAACCGCGACGCCGACGAACAGCTCGCCGAACTGGCGGCGCTGCGCTTCGCCGTACGCCTGGACCAGCCCGGCACCCGCATCCGCGACTTCCAGACCGCACACCATTTCGACACCGACGAGGCCATGCCACTCTCCGAGCGGTTCTACCTCGCCGACGCGGTGTTCCTCGCCGCCGTCGAAGGCGGCGACGCGCTGATCGACCGGCTCGCCGCCGCCCTGCGCGCACCGGCATACCTGCCCTACCTGGGCCGCCGCTCCTGCCCGCCCGCGCGCCCCCTCGAGCCCGCCGTCCACCACGGCGGGGCCGGTGTCGAGCAGGTACTGGCCGGCGAGCCGTGGCAGGCCGCCCACTGGTATCAAAAGCGGCGCAGCCACCAAGAGCGCGTCCCGCTGACCCTTCTGATCGAGGCCCGCGCAGCTGACGGCGAACCGGAGCCGTTGGGGGACACACTGCGCGACCAACCGCTCAGTTTCGACCCCCGCCACCGCCGGTACGCCCTGCGGACCGTACACACCCGCACCGTCACCGTCGCCAACCCCCACGCCAGCCCGCGCCAAAAACCCGCACCGGCGCACGACCCCACCGGACACCTGGAAGGCGTCTGATGTACCTGACCCGTTTCCGTGTCAACACCGCGCGCCCGGACGCCCGCCGCCTGCTGTCCTCGCCCCAGGTCATGCACGCCGCCGTCATGTCCTCCTTCCCCGAGGCCCTGCCCACCTCCGGGCAGGCCCCGCGGGTGCTATGGCGCCTCGACCGCAACGCGTCGGCCGAGGTGCTGCTGTACCTGGTCAGCCCCGGCCGCCCCGATCTGACCCACCTGGTCGAGCAGGCCGGCTGGCCCGCCGCAGCCGCCTCCGGCACTCCCGGCTGGCAGACCTACGCCTACACACCATTCCTGGAACGGCTGGAAAAGGGCACCGTGTGGAGCTTCCGCCTGACCGCCAACCCCGTCCACCACGCCCGCACCCGGGACGGCGAACCCACCAAGCGCACCGCCCACCTCACCCCGCGCCATCAGCTGAATTGGCTGCTGAGCCGCCAGGACGCCGCTGGCTTCCGCGTCTTGGCCAAGCCCGAGGACAGGCGCCGCACCGAACACGGCGACGAACACCAGCTCGCCGTCCGCGACCAGCGCAGCCTCGACTTCGGCAAGCGCGGTGCGCCTGGCCGCGTCACCCTCACCGCCGTCACCTACGACGGCCGACTGGAGGTCACCGATCCCGAGGCGTTGCGCCGCATACTGACCTGCGGCCTGGGCAAGGCCAAGGCCTACGGCTGCGGGCTGATGACGCTCGCCCCGGTGAGGTGAACCGGTGACAACCATCGGCAGCAGGCCCGCAAGCAGCCCGCGCGAGCTGACCCGCGCCGCCGACCGGGCCTGTTTCGTCTACCTGGAACGCTGCACCGTCCACCGCGACGCCAACGCCATCACCGTCGAGGACGCCGAGGGCACCACCCACATCCCCTCCGCCACCATCGGCACCCTGCTGCTCGGCCCCGGCACCCGCATCACCCACCAGGCGATGAGCGTGCTCGGCGAGACCGGGGCCGGCGTCATCTGGGTCGGCGAACATGGCGTGCGCTATTACGCGGCCGGGCGGGCACTGTCCCGCTCGGCCGCCCTCGCCGAGGCGCAGGCGTCCTGCTGGGCCAACCGCCGCACCCGTCTGGAGGTCGCCCGGGCGATGTACCGGCTGCGCTTCCCCGACGAGGACCCCTCCGGGTGCACCCGCCAGGAGTTGCTCGGCCGCGAGGGCCGCCGCGTCAAGGACTGCTACCGCGCCCAGGCCCAGCGCACCGGCGTTTCCTGGCGGGGACGCCGCTACACCCCGGGCGACTTCGCCTCCGGCGACCCGATCAACCAGGCCATCACCGCCGCCGCCCAGGCCATGTACGGCGTCGCCCACGCCGTCGTCGCCGCACTGGGTTGCTCGCCCGCCCTCGGATTCGTCCACTCCGGGCACGAGCTCTCCTTCGTGCTGGACATCGCCGACCTGTACAAAACCGAGGTCGGCATCCCCATCGCCTTCGACGCCGCAGCCGCCTCGCCCGAAGACATCGGCGCACGCACCCGCCGTGCACTGCGCGACCGCATCCACGAACTGCGCCTGCTGGACCGCATCGTCGCCGACATCCACCACCTACTCCTGCCCGACGGCACCGTGCCCACCACGGCCGACAACATCGACGAGGTCACCCTCCAGTCCGACCGGGACCTGCAAGTGGCCGCAGGCGTCAACTACGCCCCAGGAGATGGCTGGTGACAGTCATCGTACTCACCAACTGCCCCGCTGGCCTGCGCGGCTTCCTCACCCGCTGGCTGCTCGAGATCTCCCCCGGCGTCTTCATCGGCAACCCCTCCGCCCGCGTCCGCGACGCCCTATGGCACGAGGTGTGCCAGTACTCCGGCCAAGGCCGCGCTCTGCTGGCCCACACCACCAACAACGAGCAAGGCTTCACCTTCCGCACCCACGAACACACCTGGCACCCTGTCGACCACGAAGGCCTCACCCTCATCCGCCGCCCCAACGACCGCACCTCCACCCCCTCGCCAGCAACACCCCGCCAGGGCTGGAGCAAGGCGGCCAAACGCCGCCGCTTCGGAAACCATTGACCAGACGGACACCCGATGCGCCCAGATATGCGACAGATGCCGGATTCCGCGAAAGTACTCAACTTGCTTGCCCTGCCGCCATAAACCCGCAGGTCACCAAGTCTGCTCCCCGCACCCGCGGGGATGGTCCCTCACCGCCCCCGCCGAGGACAGCGGCGGCCGGCTGCTCCCCGCACCCGCGGGGATGGTCCCTGGACTCGCGGGCGGTCAGCCTCACCGACTACCTGCTCCCCGCACCCGCGGGGATGGTCCCGATCCGGCACCCCCGCTGCTGTGCTCCACGACCTGCTCCCCGCACCCGCGGGGATGGTCCCCTCTGGGAGGATTTGATGCGTATTCCGTTCCGCTGCTCCCCGCACCCGCGGGGATGGTCCCCGGTACGTGCTGGCCATCGATTCACGGCCGTGCTGCTCCCCGCACCCGCGGGGATGGTCCCGACCGCGCGATAGCGCGCCAGGAGCGGGACCGCTGCTCCCCGCACCCGCGGGGATGGTCCCGGCAGCCGGTTCTCAGCGGCCAGCTGATAGACCTGCTCCCCGCACCCGCGGGGATGGTCCCGGCCAAGGGCCGATGGTCGTAGTCCGGGGCAACTGCTCCCCGCACCCGCGGGGATGGTCCCTACTTTCTGTGGCGGCAGCGCGACGCCGTTCGCTGCTCCCCGCACCCGCGGGGATGGTCCCGCGTTCGAGATCGCGCCGCCCATCTTCGAAATCTGCTCCCCGCACCCGCGGGGATGGTCCCCGCAGGTCAGAGGCCGGATTCACCGCCACCGACTGCTCCCCGCACCCGCGGGGATGGTCCCGACAACGGCGGTGACCGGGCTTTCTCAGGGCCCTGCTCCCCGCACCCGCGGGGATGGTCCCTGTTGCGTACAGGTCGGGCCCGATCGGTCCGACTGCTCCCCGCACCCGCGGGGATGGTCCCACTACCGAAAATACCGCGTAGAGATTTACGACCTGCTCCCCGCAGCCGCGGGGATGGTCCCCTGCGCCGCAGCCGGGATCCACGTGATGAAGGCTGCTCCCCGCACCCGCGGGGATGGTCCCCACGCCCGCTCGGTGAGCTGCGGAAACCGCAGCTGCTCCCCGCACCCGCGGGGATGGTCCCGCGTGGCACCAATTCGGCGCTAGCTAGTCGCTGGTTGGTCAGAACCGGGATCGATGCAGGTCGAAGGCCCGCCGGACTGTGCCTGAGATTCGGATCTGCGCAGGTCGCAGGAGGTTGTCGAGCGCAGTGACCCCGGTCCTGACCAACCAGCGCCCGGTCGTCGCCACGCTCGCCGAGCTCAACGAGCGTCTGGCGGCCATCGACGAGGCCGAGGACGAGCGGTTCGTGCACGGCAGCCTGACCAGCATCGGCCACAACTTCGCCGTCGAGCGCGAGCATCTGCTGCCGCTGCCGGCCGACGCCTACGACACCGGGCTGGACCTGTGCCCGACCGTCCACCGCAACGGGCGGATCACGGTGCGGCAGAGCTACTACTCGGTCCCGGCCCGCTTCATCGGACAGCGGGTGCGGGTGTCACTGCGGGCCAACGAAGTGGTCGTCTTCGACGGCGCAAGACAGGTGGCCCGCCACCCGCGGCTGACCCGCCGCTACGACTACCACGACATCCTCGATCATTATCTGGAGGTCCTGCTGGTCAAACCCGGTGCGTTCGCCGGCGCCGCGGCCTTGGCCGCCGCCCGCGCCGAGGGCTCCTTCACCGCAGCGCACGAGGCGTTTTGGGCCGCGGCCCGGCAAGCGCACGGTGAGCGGGAGGGCACCCGCGCGTTGATCGAGGTGCTGCTGCTGCACCGGCAGTTGCCCGCTGCGGCGGTGATCGCCGGCGTGGAGGCGGTGCTGCGGGCGAAGGCGGCCAGCTTCGAGCTGGTGGCCATCGAGGCCCGCAAGGCCCTGGAGGAGGGCATCGGCGCCCACGAGGCCGCTGATCACGTCGACGGCGAGGCCGCCACCGGGGACGGTGCAATGCCCCCGGCCGGAGCGCAGGACAAGGACGAGGCTGTGCCCGGCCCGCCGCGGGCCCGGGTGATCTCGCTGCTCGCCCGGCTACCGGCCGACGCCCGGCCGGTGCCCTCGATCGCCAAGTACGACCGCCTGCTCAAACGCAGGCCCACCACGGAAGGCACAGCATGACCCGGACCACCGCCGCCCTCCAGGCGAGCGAGCCGTTGTTCGAGGTGAGCGGGTCGGCCGCCCCGCTGCCCGCCCCGGGGCTGTCCCCGCAAGACGCGTTCATCGACGAGGCGTGCCGCACCCTGCGGCTGCCAACGATGCGGGCCCGCTTCATGGAGCTGGCCGAGGCCGCCCGGGCACACAAGTACTCCTACAAGCAGTTCCTCGCTGACCTGCTGCGGGTCGAGTGTGACGAGCGGGAGGTGCGGCGGATGATGCGGCTGGTGCGGGCGGCGAAGTTCCCCCGCCCCA
>JAFAUH010000211.1 GCA_019243445.1 Streptomycetaceae bacterium
AGGCGGAGTGGGCGGCCGAAACACCCATCCAAGAGCGCACACCCAACACAACAGGCCACCCACAGAGCCTGGGAACGGGCGGAGAAGCGAACGAAACAGACCCCGTGAGCGACGCACGCGAGCAGGCGGAGTGGGCGGCCGAAACACCCATCCAAGAGCGCACACCCAACACAACAGGCCACCCACAGAGCCTGGGAACGGGCGGTTGTGACAGCAGCATCCCCTTGGTGGAAGGTAGCCCTGGGCGCGGCGGGGCGAACAGAAAAGCAGAGACCGGTTACGGCGAGCCGTTCACCGACGAGGCACTCGGTCTGACCTTCAGGCTGCGCAAGACACAGGACTGACAGCTGACAACAACGGGCCGGACCCCAGGGATCGATTCCCTGGGGCCCGTCCCGTATGCGGCTGCGCTTACGCGACTTACGCGGCCTAGTTGTCGTCCTCGTCGATGAGGAAACCGCGCATCGGCGTCGGCGCCTGCTGCCGCGGCTGCGGACCTTGCGGCCGCACCGGCGCCATCGGCTGCGTCATCGCCGGCGACATCTGCGGGCCGCCGTAGGTCTGGTTGCCGGGGCCACCCATCTGCGGGCCGCCATAGGTCTGGCTGGACCCGGCCGAATGCCCTATGGCACCCGCGCCGGCCCCTGCCAGGCCGCTGCCCATCGTGCCGCCGGACATGGAGGAACCCATGGAGGAAGAAGACGGCAGTGACGCGGCCGCCGTAGTCCGCGGCGGGGCGAGCGAGTCGTCCTGGTTCTCCAGCTGACGCAGCTGGCTCTCCAAGTAGGACTTCAGCCGCGTGCGGTACTCACGCTCAAAACCGCGCAGGTCTTCGACCTTGCGCTCCAGCGTGGCGCGCGCGGACTCCAGCGAGCCCATCGCCACGCGGTGCTTTTCCTGTGCATCCCGCTCCAACGCGTCCGCTTTGGCCCGGGCATCCCGCTCGAGGCCCTCGGCCCGGCTGCGCGCCTCGCCGACGATCTTGTTCGCCTCGGAACGGGCCTCCGCGATCGCCTGGTCTGCGGTCTGCTGGGCAAGCGCAAGCACACGGGCGGCGCTGTCACCATGCGGAGCGCCCTGCTGGTGCATAGGGTGACCGCCCTGCTGCATCGGGTGGCCCTGGCCCATCGGACCGCCCATCGGACCACCCATCGGACCACCCATCAATCCCTGGCCCATCGGGCCGGGCCCCATGGGACCTTGCGGACCGTGCTGCCCGCTCGGCCCGGCCGGCAGCTGGGGTGCACCGGGCAGTTGGGGCGGGCCCATCTGTTGCTGCGGCGGCACCGGCTGCGGTCCCGATATGGCGGCGGGCACCGGAGCGCCCTGGCGGTCCGGCCCTTCGGGCGGCTTGCGCATGCCCTGCTGCTGGTTCTGGGCGGCGGCCCGGGTGGCAGCAGCGAGTTTGGCGCGTAGGTCCTCGTTCTCCCGCAGCAGTTTGGTGAGCTCCGCCTCGACCTCGTCGAGGAAGGCGTCGACCTCGTCCTCGTCATAGCCTTCGCGGAGGCGGACGGTCGTGAACTGCTTGTTACGAACGTCCTCAGGGGTCAGCGGCATCTCTTCACCTCAACGTGATCGTCGGCAATTGGCAAGACCGTATCGTTCACAGCCTGGCCACGACGGAGATCAGGATGTAGACGATGATCATCAATACGAAGAAGGACAGGTCGAGCGCCACACCCCCGAGACGCAGCGGCGGAATGAACCGCCGCAAAAGCTTGAGTGGCGGATCGGTCATAGTGTAGGTGGCTTCCAGGACCACCACCATGGCCTTGCCGGGACGCCATGAGCGTGCGAACTGGAAGACGTAGTCCATGACAAGTCGGAAAATCAGGACGAGCAGATAGCAGCGTAGCGCGATAGAGAGCACCTGCAGTGCGATACCCATCGCGCTCCCCTCTCCTCTGCTCTGCGTCAGTCCTGTGAGTCCCAACGGTACGGTTCCGCATTAAGTTCCGGTCTCAGTTTGTGATCAGTTTCTCAGCTCTGGTTGAAGAACCCGCCCTCGGCAATCCGGGCCTTGTCTTCCGCCGTGACATCGACGTTAGCAGGCGACAGAAGGAAGACCTTCTGCGTCACTCGTTCAATACTGCCGTGCAGCCCGAAGACCAGACCCGCGGCGAAGTCGACAAGACGCTTCGCATCCGTGTCATCCATCTCCGTCAAGTTCATGATCACCGGGGTGCTCTCACGGAAGTGTTCCCCGATGGTACGGGCTTCGTTGTACGTCCGGGGGTGGAGCGTCGTGATCCGGTAAGGCTCCCGCTCGGATACGACCTTGGGCATGATCACCGGTGCGTTCTTCTCCAGAGTGCGTCGTTCAGGTGTGATGGATGCCACTGGGGCGATCCGCGGCTCCCGGGGGGCCGGCGCATGCGCGAGCCGCGCCGGTTCCTCCTGTTGTGGCTGATGTTGCCGGCGTACCCGCTCGGGTTCCGGCTCGGGTTCGAACTCCTCATCGGGGTCGAACCCCGGGCCGTCGTACCCATCGTCCTCCACGAGGCCGAGGTAGACCGCCATCTTGCGCATCGCGCCGGCCATTCTCTGCGTCCTCCGCTCTGTGGTGGATCAGCCCCTGTCGACGCGGCCGTCAGGAAACGGGGATCCACGGGGATCAGCCCCGGTGACCTGGCTGATCCGCCGCGGGCCTAACCATATTTTCTGCTGTGGTCCGACTCGTTTGGTGACGTTACCCGAGCCTAGGACGGACTCCGAGCACCGCAGTCCCGACGCGTACATGTGTCGCACCTGCGGACACTGCCTCCTCGAGATCCGAACTCATCCCTGCCGAGACCATGGTTGCAGCAGGATGACTCTCGCGCACCGAGGTTGAGATTTCCATCAGCCGCTCGAAGGCAGCGCGTGGATTTCCCGCGTACGCACCGGCAAGTGGCGCTATCGCCATCAATCCTTCGATGCGCAGCCCGGGTGCCACCGCGATGGCATCGGCGACCGCGAGCACATCACTCGGGGCAGCACCGCCCCTGCTGCCGACTGATCCTGACGGGGCATCAAGCGCAACTTGGATCAGGCAGCCGATCTCCCGGCCGCACCGCACGGCCGCCGACGCCAGGGCATCCACGAGCCGCAACCGGTCGACCGAGTGCACGACATCGGCATAACCTGTCACCGATCTCACCTTATTTGTCTGCAATTGACCGATAAAGTGCCATTGCAGATCGAGATCGGAGCAGTCGACAGCCTTTGGCTTCGCCTCCTGATCGCGGTTCTCCGCGACGTTCCGCACACCGAGTTCCGCAAGAAGCCTCACATCACTCGCCGGGTAAGTCTTGGTGACCACGATCAAGTTCACATCCGTTCGCTTCCGGCCCGCCGCCTCGCAGGCAGCGGCGATGCGCTCCTCGACCCGGGCCAGATTCATGGCCAGTTGGGCTCTTCTGTCGGTCATATAGCATCCAACCAGACATAACCGGCGAGCCGCCCTGTAGTGCGTTCTGCGCGGTATGAGAAGTGATCCGCCGACTCCAGCGTGCACACCCCGGATTCGATCACGTCCACCACCCCGACGCCGGTGAGTTGCGCCCGCACTCCCCCGACGACGTCCACGGCAGGGGTGCCCCAGCTCGTCGTCGACCGGGCTTCAGGGACGACGGCGGCCACTTGGTCGCACACCGACTCGGGCACCTCGTAGCAACGTCCGCAGACGGCAGGGCCGGTGATGGCAGTGATGCACTCGGGTCTCGCACCGAGCCCCGTCATCGCCTCGACGGCCGCCCGGACGACCCCGGCGACGAGCCCCGGGCGGCC
The DNA here is from genome assembly GCA_019243445.1 of Streptomycetaceae bacterium. Classification (GTDB taxonomy): domain Bacteria; phylum Actinomycetota; class Actinomycetes; order Streptomycetales; family Streptomycetaceae; genus Streptantibioticus_B. Next base: position 3,769 of record JAFAUH010000211.1, read on the forward strand.
GGCATGCGCCGCGCCGACGACTCCGGCAACCGGATCGGCAAGCAGCACAGGGACACAGTCCGCGGTCAGCACGGCGAGGGCGAGTCCGGGCCGCATGGTGACGACGGCGTCCACCTCGGGCACCTCGCCGCCACTCCAGGGGGCGGTGACTACGGCTACGTCATTGCCGTGCACCTGGTTCATCCAGACCACGGCGGCCGGATCGAGGCCCAGCGACTTGGCGGCCAGCTCCCGGTTGGTGCGTACGGCAGCCGGGTCGTCGCCGACCGCGCCGCCGAGATTGAGTCTGTCGTACGGAGCGGCGCTCACCCCGCCCCACCGGTCGGTGAAGGCGAAGTGAGCGCCGCTGACGTCGTGTCTGTGTCCTATCGCCACGGTCTCTGGAGCCGATCTACTTCAGGAAATCTGGCACGTCCAGCTCCTCCGCCTGACTGTCCGGGTAGGACGGACGGGCCGGCGGCACCTGGGGCTGGGTGAGCGGAGATGTGGGGACCTCGGCGGCCGGCGCAGGCTCCGGCTCCTCCTCGCGGGGTGTGATCGATCCGAGGCCCGCGAAGGACGGGCGGGCGGGCTCGGCCGACTGGTTGCCGATCCGGGGCGGCGGGGTGGTCACGGGTGGAGTCGGCGAAAGACTCTCGTCCCGCCCGGTGTATGAGCCGAGCACCTTGTCGCGGTTCTTGGACGGCGGCTGCCCTCCATCGAACCCGGCGGCGATGACGGTGACCCGCACCTCGTCGCCAAGGGCATCGTCGATGACCGCACCGAAAATGATGTTCGCCTCGGGATGCGCGGCCTCGCTGACCAGCTGGGCGGATTCATTGATCTCGAACAGACCGAGGTCGGAGCCGCCGGAGATGGAGAGCAGGACGCCCCGGGCGCCGTCGATGGATGCCTCGAGCAGCGGCGATGAGATGGCCATCTCGGCCGCCGCCACCGCGCGATCGTCGCCGCGCGCCGAGCCGATGCCCATCAGCGCCGAACCTGCGTTGGACATCACGGACTTGACGTCGGCGAAGTCGAGGTTGATCAGGCCGGGCGTGGTGATCAGGTCGGTGATGCCGGAG
>JAFAUH010000297.1 GCA_019243445.1 Streptomycetaceae bacterium
TGAGCCAAGGAAGCCGGTTCCTTGGTAGGGGTTGGCGTACAGGGCGTTGGCGAGGTCGGTGCCGGCGAGCGAGGCGGAGGAGACCACGGAGGCGAGGGTCTGCAGGCGGGAGCGGCTGTCGGCGCTGGTGGTGTGCCGGCTGTCGTCTACGTCCAGGGCTGGCAATTGTCGGATCGCCTGCGCTGTCAGGTCCTGGACTTTGAGGATGAGCGGGGAGATCTTGTACAGCGCGTCGGTGCCGGGACGGTAGGCAAGGCCGTTGACCTGGCTGTGCAGGGCCTCGAAGTCACCGGCGAGCCGGCGCAGGCGCTCAACCTGTTGGGAGATGTCGAGCTGTGGCATGGGGCGGGGAGTTCTTCCGGAAGGGTACGGTGCGCGGGGTCAGCGGGTGCGCGGTTTCGCGGTGGGGGTCTGTGGGGGCCGCGCGGGGGCCGGTGCAGCAGATCGGCCCGGCGCGGCAGGAATGTCCGCGGGGGTGGGGATGCCGAGCGTGATCTCGACACGGAGGTCGAGGGACCACAGGTGCGCCTCGGCTTGCGCGACCACACCGACGCTTTCCCGTTCGCCTTTCGCACGGGCAGGGCGTAGCCGGTGCGCGTGCGGGTGAATCCGTACTGTTCGAGCACCTTGCGGGCCGTGGCGGTGGAGGCGGTAGCGGTGACGCGCCCGTCGGACAGGTGGAAACGGTGCTCACGCCGCCTTGTTGACGGCGGACTGCTTCGCTGCGGCCTTGGCGACGGCGCGGGCGGTGATGCCCTTGGAGGCGCGGGCGGAGGCGGCTGCGAGGTCGTCGGCTCCGGGCTCGGCGTACCAGGGGCGCAGATTCAGCATGGCGGGGCGCATGCCGGTGGCGAAGCACAGTGCGGTGCCCTTGGGCAGGGCGCGGATGGCGTCGGCGGGCATGATGCGTTCTTGCCGCATGCTGATGCTGGTGGATGTGCCGCTGTCGGAGGTGGAGGTGGAGGTGGTCTTCACGTCGTGGTCGCCGATCAGCCGGGACAGCTTGTCGGCAAAGTCCGGGTCGTCGATACCGGAGCCGATCACCTTGATGGTGGAGGCGGACCACATAGCGTCCATGCCGGCATCGCCCCAGACTTTCTGACCTTGCCGGTAGGACTGCAGGATGGTGATCGGAATGATGCCGCGGGATCCGAGGTGGGAGTACAGGTCGGGCAGGTCGCTGATCTTGCAGACGTTGGCGGCCTCGTCGAGGATCGCCAGCATGGGCGGGTCGAGGCGTCCGCCGACACGTTCGGCCTGGGCGGTCGCGGCCCGCATGACGGAATCCGCGCATGCCGCGATCAACGCCGAGGCCCCGCCGCCGCCGTCCTTGCTGAGCAGGTAGAGGGTGTCGGTGCTGGTGACGAACTCGGCCGGTGTGAACTCGGCGATGCCTCTTTGCGGGGTGACCCAGGCGGCGATCTCGGGGTTGAGGAGGGCGGCGGCGTACTGGCGGGCGGTCTCGTAGATCCCGTCCCGGGTCTCCGGCGGGCCCTCCACGGTGCCTTTGAGCTGGGCGGCGACGGCGGTCAGGCCGTGGTCGCGGAGGATGTCGAGCGGGGTGCGGTCGCCGGGGAAGGCGAGCCAGGCCATGACGTCGGTGATCGGCAGGTCATCCAGGGCGGCGGCGAGGAACAGTTGGGCCAGGATGTTGGTTCCGGCCTTGGACCAGAAGTCGCCCTGCTGGCTGGCGTCGACGGAGGCGGCGAGGAAGTGGCCGGCCAACCGGCCGGCGCCTTCGAGGGTGGTGGCGTCGGCGAGCGGGTTCCACCACATCTGACGGGTGGCGTGGGCGATCTGCTGCGGATCCATCGACCATGTCCGCCCGGCGGCCTGCCGCGCTTCGAGGGTGGCGGTGTAGGCGTCGCCGGCCGCCTTGTTCGAAGTGAGCAGGACCGGGCCGGGGGCGGCCAGGATCGCGGGGATCGCCAGGCAGGTGGTCTTGCCGGACCGGGGTGCCATGATCGCCACCGCGACGTCCTCGTACCCCATGCGGACCTCCAAGCGGGTGCCGCGCAGGTTGCCGAGGAGGACGCCGGTATCACGCGGGGCGATGCGCTTGGCGCCGGTCAGGCTCGGCCGCAGCGAGCGTGCCTTGGCGGTGATCGCCTTGGACAGCAGCGGCTCGATGTCCTTCGGCTTCGCCGTCCCGACAACCTTCTTCGTGCGTGCGCTGCTGTTCTTGTGGCGTGCCCAGAGCACAGCGGTGGTGAGGGCGAGGGCGATCAGGACGGCGCCAGGGGCGAGGCGCGTGCCGATCAGCAGGGCTGTTTGCCCTGTGCGGGGCCATAGCCGTTCGGGGTGCACGAGGGCTTCGGCCGGCTGGTAGGAGACCCAGGGGCCGGAGCGGGTGAGCCAGGCGGTGGTGTTTCCGCCGAGCCAGGCGAGAGTGGCCAGGGGGACGGCGATGGCCAGGGCGCCGAGCAGGATGCGGAAGGCTATGTCGTAGCCGTCGGTGTTCGAGGGGGAGGAGGGGCTGGGCAAGGGCGAACGTCTTTCAGGGGAGGTGCGGGCATGGCGGCGCGCGGTTTTCGTCAGCGCGGGACGGTGGGCCGCCGGCACGTGCTCGGGCCGCAGCCTCGAGCACCGGGAGATTCGCCTGCCGGGCAGCGAGGTCTCATCAGCGAGCACGTGGGTGAAGCCGACAGCGGGTCATAGCCGAAGCATGAGCTGCGCGTTGTGGTGCGGCGGGATGGTGATTCAGGGGGGATCACCGCCTTCAGCGAGGTGACGGAGGAGCGAGAGGGATCTGCTCGGTGAAGTCGTCGGGCGGGCGCGTCATCGGCCGGCCCTGGTCGGTTTCGCCGCGGTGGCGTGCGGCGCCTGCGGGGGCATGGGGGCGAACGGCGGCGGGAGGGGCTGGTGGTGGGCTGCCGTGTGGATGTCGAGTACGGCCTGGCCGTGGAGGGCCCAGGTGCCGAGGTAGTGCCAGGCTTCGGCGTTGCGCTCGGCCAACGACTCGTCGTACGCCTCCGTACCCGGGCGGGCGTGCGCCGCCGCTGTTGTACGGAGGTCGAGCCACTCGGCCTGCAGGGCGCGCAACTCGTCCAGGGCGGTGCGGAGTTCTGTGATCTGCCAGTGCCACTGGGTGCGGCTTTTTTCGGGGAGCTGGGCGAGCTGTTCCTCCGCGACGTCGAGCAGGTCGTCGGCGAAGTGGCGCACCCGGTTGAAGGAACGCCAGGTGTCGGCGTCGCGTCGGCGCTGGCGGAGGCCGTAGGCGAGGTCGTCCAGGGGCTGGAAGGTGTCGGGATCGCAAGCCTGGTCGCTGTAGGCGTCCCAGTCGGCCAGGATCTGCGCGCTCTCGCGCAGGAAGGCGACGAGTTGCCGCAGCCGCAGCTGCTGGATCTCGTTCGCGGGTGGGGTGGGTGGGGTCACATCTACTTCTCTGGGGGAAGGGCGGGGCCCCGGTGCGGGGCTGTGTCGGGCGGGAAGCCGGGTGGTGGTGGTCCGCCCGGCTCGGTCAGCGGCCCCGCACCGTCGCGGTAGGTGCTGCGGCGGGGACCGGACTGCGGTGTGTCTGCGGTGCTGCCGCACCTCGGGTCTTGCGGGCGGCGGCACCGTTCTCCACGACGGGGCGCGTGGGGTGGTGCGGTGCTCAGCGGCTGCGCGTGGTGACCGCGGGGGGAAGGGCCGGGATGGTGCGGTGCTGGGCCTGCGGTGGTGCCGCGTGCCGGGTTCGCAGGGCGGCGCGGGCCTGGGCCCGTACCGCCTTCAGGCGGCTCATGTGGGCTTTGACGAAGTGTTCTTCGGTGAGCCCGCTGGGTTCTTGTACGGCCATGTAGTGGCCGCATCGGTCGTGGCTGCGGCGCTGGAGCGGTTTCGGGTCGGCCAGTGCCGTGGCGAAGCCGGACAGCAGATGCGCCGGGGTGGTGTCTTGCAGCCAGGCGCTCCACACCGGCGGCCCGAACTCTCTGGCGACCTCTGCGCTCCAGGCGTCTGCGCGCTTGTGGTGCTCCAGGCGCACGTGCTGGTCGGGGGAGACAGCGTGCCCGGTGCCGTCGTCGTGGCGTGTGCACCTCCAGTCAGCGGCGGCGAGGACATGCCACAGATCGGGAACGTCCTCGGGGGCGGGGGCGATGAGGGCGTCGGTCAGCCCGGCGAGGATCTCGGCGGGGACCATGTGCCCGAACGATGCGTACCAGCGCGGTCCTTCGGGCGGTTCCCCGGTCAGTCGCCAGCATGTGCTGGCCGCGGGGTCGAGGCGGAGGTCGAGGTGATGGTCGGGGCTGGTGAGATGAACGGCCGGGGCTGCGGGGTCGGAGTGGTTGGTCCACCCGGCGGCAAGCAGGGCGTGGGTGATGTGCCGGGCGTCGCCCGGTCCGGCCCAGTAGCGGGGGCTGGTGTTGATCGGGATCGTGTACTGGTGGTCGTCGGCGAAGGCGGCCAGCTGCCGCTGGGTTACCGGCACAGCTCACCGTCGCTGCGGCTGTCCTTGGTGGTGCGCTCCTGTTCTTCGGCTTCGTCGCGCAGGACCGTCAGTGTCCAGTCCAACTGGCTCCATTCCAGGAGGAATTCGGCGGCATCGCTGTAGCCGCCCCAGAGCTCATGGACAGCGTTTGCCTCGGCGAGGTCGGGCTTGTCGAGCAGGTAGCGGCCGGTTTCCCGTAGTGCCTGGGAGAGTCGCACCAGCACGCCGTCGTAGCGGTCCACCAGCGGGTTGAGAAGCGGCACGACGTCGCCCACGGCAGGGGCGGTGCGCAGGTAGGCGGTGAGCCGGAGCAGCGTCCGGGCGGTCTGCTCGACGTCGTCGGGGGTGGGAGCGTCGTGATCAGGAGTGGGCATGAACATCCCTTTGTGAGATCGGTGAGGGGCGGGACCCCGGGCAGGGGTGGGTCAGCGGCGCGGGCGTGTGCGGCTGGGTGGGGCGTACGGGCTCGTGGTGCGGGGGTGTTTGCGGGGCCGGGTGAAAGCTTGGGAGTTGAGTGCCCAGGCGGCGGTGCGGGCGGCGGTGATGCGGGCCTGCTGCCAGGCGCGGAGCTGGGAGGGCAGCACCGAGACGGAGGTGGTGCGGAGGCGACCGGTGGGCGGGAGGCATCCGCGTGGTCGCATCACCGGCTGCGGGTCGGCCAGGGTGGCGGTGAACGCGGTGATCAGGTGCAGGGGCGTGGTGGAGGTGAACGTCGCGTCCCAGGCCCGGCCGTGTTCGGTGCGGGCTCCGGCCCACCAGTACGCCTGGTCGGGACCGGACTGGCGGAACTGCACCCACACGCTGGCGTCCGGGCTGGTCGCGGTGACGTGCTGTCCGTTCCCCCTCTTCCAGCCCTGCTGTTGCAGGGGCGCCCACACGTGGGGGGCGTGCGCGTAGCGCGGCTGGGTGAGGGCGTCGGTGAACCCGGCGACGATCTCCACCGGCACCTGCGGGCCGAACCTCGCCTGCCAGGCGAGCTGACCGGGAGTCTGCTTGCCGGAGATCGCCCAGCCCCCGGCGGACGGGTCGTAGGTAATCCGCATCGAGCGGTCGGGGCTGTCGAAGACGACTGGCCCGCGCTTCTTGGATCGGTCCTTCCAGCCGGAGGCGCGCAGGAACTCGGTGACGTGGCGGGGGTCGCCGCCTCCGGCGAGGTGCCGGGGTTCGACGAGATAGTGCTGCTCGGCCTGCTGGTGGGCTGGTCCCCAGCCGGTCCACCGCCGCTGCTTCTTCTTCACCGGCGCCGCCTGGCGACCAGGGCCGAGGCTGTCGGCGTCGGCGGCAGGGGGGTGCTGTCGGTGGGCGGTGCCTGGGCGAGCTGCCGGACGTCGTCGAGGTGCTCGTTGAGATCCCTGCACAGGCCGTTCAGGTCGTTCGTGGCGCGGCCGAGGGCGAGCCAGACCTCGGGCGGGAACGCCCCGGCTCGCGCATGCTTCTTGGCGCAGCGGGAGCCGGTGGTCACCAAGGTGGTGAGGTGGCCGAGGATTCCGTGTTCGGCATCGAGGAGGTGCCCGAGGATCTGGGCGGCCTGCCGCGGCGGGGCCTGGGCGAGGTGCTCGGTGAGCCGGTCGAGCTGGCGGGCGATGTCATCGGCGAGACGTACAGGGTCACAGGTGGGGTCGGTCATGGTCCTCTGGGGTGCGGCGGAAACGGGACACGGGTGGTCAAAGGCGCTGGCTGCGTCGGTGGGATGCGTCGAGGGTGCCGCCTGCCTCCGGGAGGCGGAGCGTGGTCACGGCATCGAACGTGTCATCGCCGGTGAAGGCGCTTCCGGCCAGGTAGCGCGGGGAGACGGTGACATCGTCATCGCTGCGGTCCCGGCACCTGCGGTCGATGGACGGGAAGGGATCGAAGTGCGTTTCGGGCATGTCCTACCAGGGGTGCTGAGACCGGCGCGAGGACGTCGCACCGATGGGGACGGTGGAGGGAGGGGGCCGTCGGTGGGCATGGGTGCGGCCGGCGGTGTCGGCACCGGGCAGGACGCACGCCTATCCGGCCAGATCCCAGGCGAAGCCGCCCTGGTGCAGTGCCTTGGCTACTTCTTGGTTTTCGGGCTGCGCAGTGAGCAGGCTGTCGCCGCACCAGGTCACCGTGTGCTCCGGTGCGCACGCCGGGGTCACCGGGGGCGGCCCAGGGCTGGCGGAGTTGTGCTGGACTTCGGCGATAGCCATCTCGTAGCGGGGCAGCAGATCGACAACGATGTCCTCGGCGGCGCGGAACGGGTCGTCAGACACCGCGATGCCATCCGGCTCGCGCACACCGCGGAATGCCTCAGCCTGAAAGCCGGGTGGGGCCATGGCTGCGACGAGGAACTCCTCGTCGCAGCGCGGGTGGGCGATGACATACAGGCGGGTCCCGTCGTCGCCGGTCAGGACGACGGCGTGTTCCAGGAGGTGCCCGGCGATGGCGCCGGAGACCAGGTTCATGTCCCACACGTCCTCAGCGAGAGAGAACTGGTCGCGGCATTCGGTGTGCCGGTGGTACTCGCTCATCCAGCAGCCCGGCAGTTCGCCGGCGAGCACGGCGGCGAACGAGGCAAGGTCGCGGGTGTCGTTCAGGTGGGGCATGGTCTCCTCGCGGCAAGGGAGGGTCAGCGGCGGCGTGCCGTTGGCGCGTCCTGGCGGCATCGTGGGGCTGGTCATCGGTGGCTTCGGGCGTCGTCGATGTGGATCAGCTGGTTCAGGTGCGTGAGGGTGTACCAGCCGCAGTCGACCGGCTGGTGTGCGGGGGCGAGGCGGGGCAGCAGAAGAGTCTCCATGGCGCGCAGGTAGATCAGGCAGTCGGGGCAGCGTCGGGAGAGGTGGACCAGGTAGCGGGGGTGGGCGGTGAGGTAGGTGCGCTCGCCGCCGTTGGGGTTGCGCAGCCGCCAGCCGTCCTCGTCGGTCGGGGTGTGCCAAGAGGGGGTGATGACGGTCATGGCATCGCCCCACAGCTCCCCGCCGGCCACGCCCTTGACGATGACGACCTGGTCGCCGGGCGAGAAGTGGGCGTGGGTGATGTCCCGGTTGGGAGTGAGGAGGTCGGCGGGCAGGTACGGCGGACGGAAGATGGCGTCGGGCACAGCGAGGGTCCTTCCACGAACAGCACGATGGTGGCGGTGGGGAGGATTCAATGGTCTGGACGATCCCCGGTTTCGCTAACCGGGGATCACCGGGTATAAAGTCGCCTGGCGCCTACCGGAACGGGTTCTCCGTCCCGCAGTCGTCGCTGGTGGCTGCGTCGAGGAGTTCGGGCAGGTCCGCGCCATCGGCCTCCCTCTGGTCGATCCACCAGCCCGCTCTGGTGACCCTTCGGATCTTCTCCTCCAGCTCGGCCCACTCCGCCTCGCCCCAACTTCCCTCGGTGACAGGGGTGGTGTAGGCGGCGGTGGCCAGTTGGTGGCGGCAGCGCTCGCCCCAGTCCACGGCCTTGGCGGGCCCGTCGAGTGGTGGCATGGCGAACTGCTGAGCCCACTGGTTGGCGGCTTGCTGTTCGGCAGCGCGCTTGGCGGCG
>JAFAUH010000365.1 GCA_019243445.1 Streptomycetaceae bacterium
TCTTCCTGAGTGACCACGGCGGTGACCAGCGCGAACGTCTGCGCAGCGAGGTCGATTCGGTCGGCCTCGTGGGTGGTCCCAGGACGATGAGCTGCAACGCGATGTAGATGTAGGCGGCAACCGGTCCCTCAAGGAGAAACGCACCCAATGTGATCTGTGCGGCATTCGTCATCGGTGCACGCTTCCCACTGCCGTCACTGCTGAGCCAGCCCTCAGACCGTCCCTCAGCGCAAGGACTCCGCCGGAGGCCGCTCGCGCATCGCGCCGTAGGCGAAGAAATAGCCCGGCAACTGCTTCAGCCACGGTGCCGCAGAGAGCACCTCAGCCACCCGCAGCGGCGTCGCCCTGCCGCCCAACGGAGGGCGCCCCGCCAGCACCGGTGCGATGACCTGCGCGTGGGCTGCACGCTGCAGCGCCTGTGTCGCCGCGGCAGTCGGCCACCGGCGCCACTGGACGCGCCGCACATCCCCGAGCCCCACTGTTCCCGCCCGCAGCGGCTCGGCGAGATACCGGGCGGCTGCGACAGCGTCCTCCACCGCGAGGTTGATGCCGATCCCGAAGACCGGCGACATCGCGTGCGCCGCGTCCCCGATGCACAGCAGACCTGGTCGGTGCCATCGCCGTAGCCGGTCGAGCCGGACGTCGAGCAGTTTCACTTCGTCCCATGAGCGCAGCGCACCGGCTCGTTCACCCAGCCACGGGGCGACAACCGCGATCTGGGAGGCGAAGCGTTGAAGCCCGTCCGCGCGCCGCGACGCGTCCACTCCCTTGGGGATCAGGGCGGCACACTGCCAGTACCCGCCACGGTCGATCATGACTGAGATGAACCTGTCGCCCACATTTCCCACCAACCCCACTGGGTCGCCGTTACGCCTCGGCAGTCGGAACCACCAGGCGTCCATCGGGCAGGAAAAGCTGCGCAGCCCCAGTTCGGGCAGCTCCCGGGCGAGAGAGCTCCGTCCGTCGCACGCCACCGTGACCGCGGCGCGCAATTCCCCGATACGGCCGTCCGTGGTCCGATAGCGCACTCCCGACACCCGGCCCTGCTCCCGGACGAAGGCGGTCGCCTCGGTGTTCAGCCGCAGCCGGAACGAGGGCTCGCGCCCGGCTTCGTCCGCCAGCAGATTGAGCAAATCCCACTGCGGCACCATCGCAATGTAGTTGTGCTTCACCGGCAGTGCGCTTATATCGCCCACCGTGCGCAACTCCCCGCCCGGGCCCACCGGTAGCTGGACGGAGTTGATGTGCCGCTGCGGCAGAGCAGCGAACCGTTCACCAAGGCCGAGGTCGTCCAAGAGCGCGAGGGTGGAGGGGTGCACAGTGTCACCACGGAAATCACGCAGGAAATCCCCGTGCTTCTCCAGGACGGTGACTTCGACACCGGCCCGGGCCAGCAGCAGGGCGAGAACCATCCCGGCCGGGCCGCCGCCCACCACCAAGCACGTAGTCCGCTCCATCGGCTTTGCTCCTCCCATGCGACCGACCCGCCCCCAGCCTGCGGTGCGCTCCGCCCCACCGCACTTCGGTGCTTTTGTATGGAGCCCTCGGCGTGACCGGCTCCACGGTACCTACGGAGCTGTGACCGCCGCGAGGGTCACCGTGAACCGCGCGCCGCCGCCCTCCGCGTCGCCGACCTCGATGCGGCCGCCGTGCCGGTGCACCAGGTCACGCACGATGGCGAGGCCCAGGCCCACCCCTCCGGCGTCCCTGCTCCGGGCATCGTCCAGCCGCACGAACCGCTCAAATATCCGCTCACGGTCCGCCGCTGGGACTCCGGGACCGTCGTCCATGACGTCGAGCACCACGCCGTGCCCCTGCCGGTGATGCAGGGCGACGCGCACTGCCGAGGCGGCGTGGCGCTGCGCATTGTCCACCAAGTTACCTAGGACACGGGCCAGTTGGGTACGATTGGCGGTCACCGTCACCGAGGCGTCCGGGACTGCCGCTTCGACCGGCACCCGGTCCGCGACCCGGTGGGCGAGTTCCCGCCGGACGAGCGCGGCGAGATCCAGCGGTTCGGTGCGTTGCGGCTCGCCCGCGTCGAGGCGGGCGAGGAACAGCAGGTCGGTCCCGAGGTGTTCGAGGCGCAGCGTGTCGTCGATCAGCCCGTCGATCTCCAACAACTGGGGATGCGCACGCGCCACCTCCAGTTGGGTGCGCAGACTCGCGATGGGACTGCGCAGTTCATGCGAGGCGTCGGCGACGAAACGCCGCTGGCGGGCGACTGCCTCCTCCAAGGCGGCGAGCGTGGCGTTGGTGGTGGCCGCGAGCGCCGCCACCTCGTCGTGCGACGGCGGTTGCGGTACTCGGCGGGACAGGTCCCCCTTCATGATCTCGGCGAGCTCGGCCCTGATCCCCTCCACCGGGCGCAGCGCCCGGCGTGTCACCAGCCAGGTCATCCCCGCCACGACAGCGAGCAGCAAAGGCAGCCCGATCAGCATGACGCGCCGTACGCCTGCGACGGCCTGCCGGGCGGTGTTGAGGGAGGCACCGGCGTAGACGGTGACGGTATGGCCGCGACGGGTGGTGGCGAAGACGGCGGCCACCCGGAACTCGTGTCCCGAGCCGCTGCCCGGTAGCCGCACGTTTTCAAAACGTGCTGTGGTGGTGGCGAAACCGCGCGGGGGAATGCCACTGTCGTCGCGGGGGTGGTCGTCGTGAGGGTCGTTGCGATGGTCGTCGGGGTGGTGCTCCTCACCGCGCCGGACTGCGAAGGTCCTCCGAGGCGCGCGGGCGAAGTCCGCGAAAGGAGGCGTGCCGAGCAGCGTCCGCCCGGCGGCCAGCACCCGGCCCTCGGGTGAGACCACCTGAACCGGTTGGTTGTGCGCGTCGGGCAGGTCGAGCGAGCTCAAGGCGGTGCCTGCCGCGACCTGGGCCGCGACCTCCCGTGCCGTCACCTCGGCCTGAAGGCTCGCCTCGTCGACGAGGTGCCGGTGGAGCGCGGTGAGCACGGCGATCCCGGCGGCCAGCAGTGCCGCCGCGACGACTGCCGTGGACGCCACGGTGGTACGGGCCCTGACCGATCCCCACGCCCAGCGTGGCCGTGCACGACTCCGAGGAGTGCGGTCATCAGCCACCATCGGCCGCCAACCGGTATCCGGCGCCGCGCACCGTGGCGATCGAATGGCGATCGAACGGCGCGTCGATCTTCCGGCGCAGCGTACTGATGTAGACCTCGACGATGTTCGGGTCGCCATCGAACGCAAAATCCCACACATGTTCGATAATCTCTGATTTCGACACCACCTGCCCAGCGCGCGCCGCAAGGTGTTCCAGTACCGCGAACTCCTTGGCGGTCAACGTGACCTCGCGCTCGCCGCGAAAGCAGCGCCGCGTGTGTGGATCCACCGCCAGATCCCCGAGTCGCACCACTGGCGAGCCGTCGCGGTTCCGGCGGCGCAACACTGCGCGGATCCGGGCGAGCAGCACCACGTAGGAGAATGGTTTGCTCAGGTAGTCATCGGCGCCGGTGTCCAGGCCCTCCGCTTCGTCGAGCTCGCCGTCCTTGGCGGTGAGCATCAGGATCGGTGTCGTGTTCCCAGCGGCCCGCAGGTGGGCGCAGACGCGGTAGCCGCTCATGCCCGGGAGCATGATGTCAAGGATGACCAGGTCGTACTCCTGGGTAGTGGCCAGGTGCAGACCTTCGCGGCCGTCGTGCGTCATGTCGACGGCGAACCCCTCGGCTGCCAGCCCCTTGGCCAGGGCGCCAGCCAGACGCTTTTCATCCTCGACGATCAGGAGCCGCATGGGCTCAGCGTCGCAGAGGTTGCCCGAGGCCGCGCTTCGTGGCACTCTTCGCAGCGGTGCTGCTACGCGCAGACGCGGGGAGGTCATTGAATCCTCCCCCTCGTGAACTGACTTCTGAGGGGGGACTCCTGATTCACGCTGCTCGGTCGTTCAGCGAACGATCGAGTCTTCCACGATCAACACCAGCCAGGTTGAAACCAGCCCGGATACGTCTATCTGGATACGTCCATAAGGAGTTGGCACTGCAGATGCGTGCCTGGTTCTCGCTACGCAGTTCCTAAGCAGTCCGCAACGGTACCACACCCGGCGCCACGCCAGATGCTCCCAGCCTCCGCACGGCACCAACAGCAGTGCCCCTGCCCTACCGTGACCTTGGGAACGACCACGCATCCCCGGCATCCCGCCGATCCGATACAGGGAGGGTCATGAGCACCGCGGACGACACCACCCGGACCAGTCATCGGCAACAGGCCCTCGACCGCGTTCCCACTTGGTTCGGCACGTTCTTCGGCCTGCTCGGCGCCGCATGCGCGCTGAGTGCGCTGATCAGCCCGTTGCGCTTCCTGCTCGATCCCGTACTGCGGCTGATCAACGAATGGCTCGTGCCCGCATCGCCCAACCTCGCCTACGCCGTCTTCCTGCTGCTACTGGCCGGTGCCCTCGGGGCGAGAAAACGTGTCGCCTGGTGGATCGTCACCTTCTACATCGCGCTCGTCCTGCTCGCCGAGGCGCTGACCTTCACCATGATCGGCCTCATCGAAGCCGTAGTGAGCATGGTCATCACCGGGATTGTGGCGCTGCTGCTGCTCGCTTCGTATCGCCAGTTCCCGGCCCGGGTGCGGCGTGGGGCGTTCTGGCGGGCGCTTGGCGTGCTCGTTTTGGGACTCACCGTCGCGATCCTCGCCGGCTGGGGTCTCGTCTACGCCTTCCCCGGCGGGCTGCCGCAGGCGCAGCATCTGGGGTGGGCCGCCAACCGGGTCCTCGGCGGCTTCTACCTCGGCGCCCACACCTTCAGCGGTCACCCACCCGTGGCGCTCGGCTTCTTCCTCGGCCTCTTTGGTGCCCTCGCCCTGCTCAACGCCGCTGCCGTGCTCTTCCGCTCGCAGCGAGCCCAGGCCGGGCTGCACGAGGACCAAGAGGCCCGTATCCGGGCCTTGCTGGCCCGTTACGGCGGCCAGGACTCCCTCGGCTACTTCGCCACCCGCCGTGACAAGGCCGTGGTGTTCGCCCCGGGTGGAGGAGCCGCCGTCACCTACCGTGTCGAGGCAGGTGTGTGCCTGGCCAGCTCCGATCCGCTCGGCGAGGTCGGCGCCTGGGCTCCCGCCATCGACGCGTGGCTCGCCCTCGCCCGCCGCTACGCCTGGGTCCCGGCTGTCATGGGCGCCAGTGAGGAGGGTGCCAAGGCATACGCCCGGGCGGGCCTGAACGCCCTGCAACTGGGCGACGAAGCCGTCCTGGATCCGGCGAAGTTCGACCTCAAGGGGCGCGACATGCGTGTGACCCGGCAGGCCGTCAACCGCGTCCAGCGCGCCGGCATGACCACCCGCATCCGCCGCCACTGCGCCTTGAGCCCCGAGGAGATGGCCGCCGTCATCGAGCTGGCCGATGCCTGGCGGGACACCGAGACCGAGCGCGGTTTTTCCATGGCACTTGGCCGCCTCGGCGACCCGGCCGACGGCGACTGCCTGCTCGTCGAGGCTGTCGACGCCGAGGGCCGTACCACCGCCCTGCTCTCCTTCGTCCCATGGGGCACCGACGGCATCTCCCTCGATGTGATGCGGCGCGACCGCGCCGCACCCAACGGGATCATGGAATTCATGGTGTCCGAGCTCGTCGCACAGGCACCAAGGCTCGGCATCAAGCGGATCTCGCTCAACTTCGCCGTCTTCCGGGCTGTCTTCGAAGAAGGCGCTCGCATCGGGGCCGGACCGGTGCTGCGGATGTGGCGCCGGATGCTGCTGTTCTTCTCCAAGTGGTGGCAACTGGAGGCACTGTACCGGTCCAACGTGAAATACCGGCCCGATTGGTATCCGCGGTTTTTGTGCTTCGGCGAGGCCCGGCTGCTGGCTCGCATCGGTATCGCCTCCGGCATCGCCGAGGGGTTCGTCGCCCTGCCGACGCTCAGCCGGCGCCCCAAGGGGGTGCGCCCTCCGGTAAGCGCCGCCCCGCTGCCACCGCTCACCGAGACCGACTTGATGCTTCCTGCCGGGCCCGAGGCGGCTCTCGCTGCTGTCGACAACCTGTCCGCCCTTCCCGAACAGGTCCGGGTACGCCGCCACAAGCTCGATCGGCTCTGCGACGACGGCCAAGAGCCCTACCCGGTCACCGCTACCCGCACCCACACCCTTGGCGAAATCCGCGCCGCGCACCCGGACCCGAAACCTGGACGGCGCACCGGCAAGACGGTGATCGTCGCCGGGCGCGTGCTGCGCGTCCGCGACTTCGGCGGCGTAGTCTTCGCCGTACTGCGCGACTGGTCGGCCGACCTGCAGGTCGTGCTGACCCGCTCCGACGTCGGAGCGGCGGCGCTCTCCCGCTTCACCGCCGATGTCGACCTCGGTGACCACCTCCAGATCGACGGCGAGATCGGCGCCAGCGACCGCGGGGAACTGTCGGTCTTCGCCCACTCCTGGCAGATGACGGCCAAATGTCTGCGTCCGCTGCCGGACAAGCGCCACGGCCTGACCGACCCCGAGGTCCGGGTGCGCCAGCGCTACGTCGACCTCGTCATCCGCCCCGAGGCCCGCGATATCCTCACCGCACGCAGCAACGCGGTACAAGCACTGCGTCAGGGGCTACTGGACCGCGGCTTCCTCGAGGTCGAGACGCCGATGCTGCAGCAGGTCCACGGCGGCGCCAACGCCCGCCCGTTCATCACCCACATCAACGCCTACGGCCTCGACCTGTATCTGCGCATCGCGCCCGAGCTGTATCTCAAACGCCTCTGTGTCGGGGGGATGGAGAAGGTCTTCGAACTCGGCCGCACCTTCCGTAACGAAGGTACCTCCTACAAGCACAACCCCGAATTCACCATGCTCGAGGCATACCAGGCGTTCGCCGACTACACCGTGATGCTCGACCTCACCCGCGAGCTGGTACAGGCCGCCGCCACCGCCGCCAACGGATTGCCGGTGATCCGCCGTACAGGCCCGGACGGCGAGCGCAGCGAGCACGACATCTCCGGTGAGTGGCCCGTCAAGACCGTCTACGGGGCGTTGTCGGAAGCGCTGGGAGAGGAGATCGGCCCCGGCACTGAGCTGCGGACCCTCACCGCGCTGTGCGACCGCAACGCCGTGCCGTACGGGCCGGCCATGAGCCGCGGCGACGTGGTGCTGGAGATGTACGAGCGTCTCGTCGAGGAGCGCACCACCTTGCCCACCTTCTACAAGGACTTCCCCACAGAGGTCTCGCCACTGACCCGCCAGCACCGCACCGACCCGCGGCTGGCCGAACGCTGGGACCTGGTCGCCTTCGGCACCGAACTCGGCACTGCCTATTCGGAGTTGACCAATCCGGTCGAACAGCGCCGCAGGCTCATCCAGCAGTCGCTGCTCGCAGCCGGAGGCGACCCCGAGGCAATGGAGATCGACGAGGACTTCCTCACCGCGCTCGAATACGCCATGCCACCCACCGGCGGTCTTGGCGTCGGTGTGGACCGGCTCGTGATGTTCCTCACCGGTTTGACCATTCGTGAGACGCTGCCGTTCCCCCTCGTCCGCAAACAGTGATGTGCCGCTCGGTCCTCACTTGGCCGCCGCCTGCTTGTACAGCGCGTCGACCTCGTCGTCGAAGTAACTGCTGTACGAGATGTCCGGGCTGTTCCCGCCGTACTGGTAGCCGCCGATCACCCCGGTCACGGTGCCGCCTCCCCACGGATCGGTGTGGGCGAGCCACGGGCCGCCACTGGTACCGGCAGTGAAACCGGGGCAGTGGATGCGCAGTTGGGTGTCGCTGTAGCGGGTGGCGGTGCCCGTGCAGGAAATGGGCTCATCGGTGTTGTCGGGATAGCCCACCATGCGCGTCCTGCCCGGATCGGGGCCGGTCTGAAGCGGATTGCCGCCCACTACGTCCTCGATGTTGCGCCCGTCTCGGGGCTCCATCACCAAGAATGCGACGTCGGCAGCCGGGTCGGAACTCTCCTGCCAGCCCGGCGCCACCAGTGCGGAGCGCACCTGCCACATCCCCACCGGGTAGCCGCCGTCCCGGTAGCCGGGGGCGAATCCGATGCCGTCCCGGTAGCCGCCGCCTGCCCCCGTGTGGACGCAGTGGGCGGCGGTGATCACCAGATTGCGGTGCGGGCTGTCGACGACACTTGCGGTGCAGGAGTGATGGACCTGACCGGTGAGGGCGAACAGGGCACCGACCCGGTAGGTGTCCGGGAAGGCGGGCAGCTTGTGGGCGAAGGAATCGACGGCGGCCGCAGCCTGTGCCGCGCCCGGGCCCGGAGCGATCAGCACGGCACGGGGGAGTGCTGCGATATGGGCCGCGGAGAGTCCGGTCGTCGTCGTGGCGGAGCTGAGGAGCGCGGCCGTCAAAAGCGTGGCCACGGCGGCGCCCATACGGGTCGCCTTCGTCCTGGCATGCAGTTCCACCGGCATCCTTCCGTCGGCATCGGGTAGGCAGATGATCCGATGGCCTGTGGCAGGTCCCCGTATGGACACTCCAGCGGTCCCTCGAACGGTGTACGTACCACTTGGCCGAGGCAGGGCAACGGGCGTGCGGAGACCGTCCGCGGCCGGTATAAAACACATACTGGGAGAAAAGCATCAAGCGGGTGGATCGGGTGCGCCCGGGCACCGTACGACGCCCCATCCCCTCGCACTGCGTCACGGTCGGCTTCCAGGGAAGAATCGACGGCATGGCTGACAACGAGATCCTGCTCAGGCACCGCCAGGCGCTCGAGATGTTCACGGCGCGCGTGCGAGCCGTGAAGGAAGAGCAGTGGGATACGCCGACCCCGTGCACCGAATGGTCGGTAAGCGACCTGGTCAACCATCTGACCACCGAGCAGCTGTGGGTACCCCGCCTGGTGCGCGACGGCGCGACAATCGCCGAGGTGGGCGACGCCTACGACGGCGATCAGCTCGGCAACGACCCCGTCGGCACCTGGGAACGCGCTGCCGCCGCCGCTATCGAGGCATTCAACGAGCGGAACGCGCTCCGCCGTATAGTGCACCTGTCGTACGGCGACAGCTCGGCTGCCGCCTATTGCGCCCAGATGACGACCGACGCGGCGGTGCATGCCTGGGATCTTTCCCGGGCGATCGGCGCCGACGAACGGATGCCGGACGGACTGGCGGACGCCGCGCTGCGCGAGGTGCAGCCGTACGCCCACGCACTCTCCAAGAGTGGTCTGTTCGCCGCTGCGATCGAACCACCATCCGGTGCCGACCAGCAGACGAAGCTGCTCTGCCTGCTCGGCCGCCACCCCTGACTGATCGTCAACCATCCCTCTTTTCCAGGTGCGTTTGCGTCAACAGGATCCGAGGGAATTCGTGCGTCGGCGGGCGCGATGTAATGATCACGCCATCCGAAGCTTATGCACAGGCGGGATCACCATGGTCAGAGCAGATCTGGAAAAGACGGCGGGCGACGTCGCCGCCATGTTCGACGAGGTCGCCGAAGGATACGACCGCACCCGCGCCCGGTTGTGGCTCGGTCGGATGGCCAGCTGGGGAGCGCACACGGCTGCCGCCGCCGAGGCGGGCCCCGGCTGCCGCATGCTCGACGTCGCCGCGGGCACCGGCACTTCCAGCGGCGCCTTGCTCCGCACCGGAGCCACCGTCGTCGCCTGCGATTTCTCGCAGGGGATGCTTGCCGTCGGACGCCGGCGCCGCCCAGGAATCGGCTTCGTCGCGGGCGACGGCCACCAACTGCCCTTCGCTGACGGCGCCTTCGATGCGGTCACCATCTCCTTCGGCCTGCGCAACGTCCACGACACCCGTGGTGTGCTGGCGGAGATGCTTCGGGTCACCCGTCCCGGAGGAACCCTGGTCGTGTGCGAGTTCAGCCTTCCCACGACGCCCGTGCGGCGCGCTTTGTTCCGTACCTATCTGCGCCGCGTCGTGCCAGTGATCGCCCGCCGCGTCAGCACCAACCCCGAGGCTTATTACTACCTCGGAGAGTCGATTCAGGCGTGGCTCCGCCCGACAGAGCTCGCCACACTCATCGGCGACGTGGGCTGGGGCCGGGTGCGGTGGCGCCCGCTGGACGGGGGAGTGATCCACCTCCACACTGCCGTGGCACCGTCTTTTTCCACGGATCCGCACGCATAGCGGACAGCGAGCCGCAGGTCGGCCTCAGATGCTGCCCGAGGTCACCGTGAACAGTCCGCCATCCGGGTCGCGCAGCATCGCCACCGGGCCGAAGGGAGAATCCTCAGGAGGCGCAGTAACCGTGCCACCGGCGGCCTGCGCGCGCCGTACCGCCTCCTCCACGTCGGGCACGCAGAAGTAGACATGCCATTGAGGCCTGATCTGCGGCTTGGACGCGCCCTCGATCCCGCCGCCGGTCAATCCCGCGACGCTGTGACCGGCGATCCGTAGAATCACCCGGTCGTGCTCGTAGCGTACGTCGTACCGTTCCGGGTCGTCGGTCTCCCACTGGAACACCTCGCCGTAGAAGATTGCTGAGGCGAAAGCGTCCCGGGTCCGCAGCTCGAGCCAGGCCGGTGTGCCGTTCTTACGACCCACATGCCAGTTGGGGTCGACCTCGCCCTCCCAGATGCCGAAGACCGCCCCCGCGGGGTCCACGGCCCAGGCGACCCGGCTCTTGCCGAACTTCAGCGGCCCGACCCCGACCGTCGCCCCCCGCTCCCGGATGCGGTCGGCTGCCTGGTCGGCGCTGTCGACGGCGAAGTACGAGGTCCACGAGACGGGGAATCCGATGGCGGGAGCCAACGCACCGATGCCGGCCACGGGAACGTCATTCGCCAGGGCGAGTGAATAGTCGGGCTGGAAACCGGGCCGGTACTCCCAGCCGAGCACCGCGTGGTAGAACGCCTCCGCAGTGGGCAGGTCGCGCGTCATCAGACTCACCCAGCACGGTGCGCCGCGGACCGCATGCGCTGAGGGTGCCATCCAAGCTCACCTCGTTCATCCGCGTCCGTCTGCCCGCATTCTCGCTGGTAACTGTGCCACCGCAGGGGCGTGGACGCACGCCGGAGCAGGGCGCGTACGGTAACGGGCGGCGAGTACGAGGGTGCACAGCTGGATCAAGCGGTGCGGGATACGCGGCGATGATGAACGGCGAAACCCGTGCCTGATGCCGCACCCGCGAGCAGGATGGTTCCGGCGGCGACCTGCCACGGGTCGCCGATCCGCACACTGCCGCCAAACCCCGTTCTGACGCCCCCGCGGGGCAGGCGCACGACCCGGACATCGCCGTGCTCGGTCCCCTCGTACACCGTCACGATGGTGCCCGGCCCGGGAGCGGGGACGGGAGTGGCCCACGCGATTGGTGCGGCGCCGAGCACGGTCACCCCGGCTGCCGCGAGGGTGGGCAGTCCATCGGCGGCAGCCTTGTAGAGCGCGGGCAGGCAGTGCTCACGTGCGGCATTGATGTCGTTGGTGGAGCCGGGCTCGGCGTCGCCGACCCACAGCGGGGTGCCGTCCGGGGCTGCCAGGAACTGCACGTTCGCCCCGAATGCCTTGTGCTTGCTCGAGTACCAGGTGTCCACCTCTTCGCCCTCGGCGTTCACGTGGGTGCCGGCGAGGCGGTCGGTTTCGATGAGCGTCCCGTCCAGGATGATGTGGCTGATCTTCTTGCTCTGGCATTCCTTCAGGACCTGGTGGAGATCAGGGGCTTGAGCTGCGAGGACGTCGATGGCCTCGTGGAGGTAGCGGTAGCCGGTGGCCTGCGAGACCCCGGCGTCACGGGCCAGGCAGTGTACGCAGCCGCGCTCCCGGAACCAGCGCAGCACCAGCACCGCCTGCCGGAACGGGCCCAGCGCGCGGGAGCCCTTCGGCGTTCCCAGCGCCCGGCGGTGGGCGGCGAGCAACATGGCAAGGTATTCCACGACGTGGCGCGGGACGTCGAGCATGGCAGTATAGGCAAGGGTGCGTTTCTATCTGAGTGAGCTGGTGGTGACCGGTCAGGCTGCGGGGGCGTAGTCGCCCTGGTATCGGGAGGCG
>JAFAUH010000145.1 GCA_019243445.1 Streptomycetaceae bacterium
GGGCCGATCCCACCTCCTGCGATCACGCCGACAAGATCACCACGAGGTTCTGAATAACCTTCCCGGTAGAGGCATTGATATCCCCAGCAAGCCGCCGCCAGTATCGCCTGCGACCTGGATGTTCAGCCCGGCACGGTGCCGCTTCCCGGAGTAGTTGCCCCCGTGACCAGCGCGGTTGCCGGTGGGCACATCGGTGCCGTCGACCAGGACGAGTCGGCCGCGAATGGCCTCCTTAAGATCAGGGACATGCAGGCACAATGCCTCTCCGATCAGCGGAAGTATGCCTCGAAATATCCGCGACACTGTCGGTTGACTGACTCCGAAAAGATCACCCACTGCGGCCTGATTGAGATTCTGTCGGACATACACCAACGTGATCAGAACCGCGCGATGCAGTCCCACAACCGGAGGCCACAATTGTTCCGTACGGCACTGGGAAATCTGCCAGATCCGGACAACAAGCTCGTCGATCTGGTCGGCAGCAAGCCCTGTAGTAGACTGGTATCGCAACGGCCCCACCTGTAAGTCGTGTTCTGTGGTAGGAAAACGATCTTACTCGATCGGGGTCGTTGCCCTATGCCGAGGTGCTCAAGCTGCGTGAATAAGGCTCATATGATTCCGCATATGGATGACGCTCCTTCTCATACCTGCCTCGCACACTTACGCCGAGGCGCTGACCGGGCAGATGGATGGTTTCCCGGCCGTAGCCAGGACACAAACACCGGCGATTTCTTGAGGTACGCTTCACGGCGATCAGGCTTGGAGCCTCGTTGCGTAGAAGGCCACGGCGGAGGCTGCGGCGACGTTGAGGGAGTCCACTTCTGCGGCCATCGGGATCCGGACCCATTCATCGGCCGCGCGTAGGGCGCCGATCGACAGTCCATCGCCTTCGGTACCGAGCAGCAGGGCCAGCTTCTCGTACCGGCGGGCGGCTAGTTCGTCAAGCGTGATCGACTTCTCGGACAGGCACAAGGCAGCCGTCACAAAGCCGTGCCGGCGGAACAGCTCAATGTCCTCCGGCCACGACGTCAGCCGGGTCCAGGGAACGTGGAAGACAGCGCCCATCGACACCTTCACGGCCCGTCGGTAGAGGGGGTCAGCGCAGCGTGGTGTGAGGAAGACGGCGTCCACCTCCAGCGCGGCTGCGTTGCGGAAGGCGGCCCCCAGATTCGCGTGATCAACTATGTCCTCGAAGATGGCGACCCGCTGACCTGCATCCCTTTGTAGACCCAAAGGCAGCATCGCGCCAATATTGCTGTGGTCGTTGACGGCCTCCGTCACCACGATGCGACGCGCGGTGCGCACCAGTTCCTGTGGGTCCGGCAAAGGCTTGCGCTGCATCGAGGCGAGCGCCCCGCGGTGTACGTGATACCCGGTCACCTGCTCGGCGAGCTCTGGGTTGACCGCATACACCGGCGCGGGCACCTCGTCGATGACATCGCGCATGGTGTCGATCCACTTCGCGGACAGCAGCATCGACCGCATCCGGTAACCGGCATGCCACGCCCGCCGGATGACCTTCTCACCCTCGGCGATGAACAAGCCCTCGGCGGGTTCGCGGCGGCGTCGCAACTCGACGTCGGTCAGCGAAGTGTAGTCGTGCAGACGTGGGTCATCGGGGTCGTCGATTGTGATGAGCTCAGCCACAGGGTGATACTGCCTTCTGCGGACCACGGTGCCAACAGCGATGACGCAACAGGTCACACCTGATGACGTCGTTCGCCGTGGACGCGTCGGCCGACGGCCACGACCTCCCCGATCACGATCACCGCAGGGGGACGGACCCCCTCGGCGGTGGCGGTCTCGGCGACCGTCGCCAGCGTGGCGTCCACTCGCCGCTGTGCCGCCGTGGTGCCCTCTTGTACGATCGCGACGGGCGTGTCGGCCGCCCTGCCGTGCGCGATGAGCATGGCTGCGATGGCAGCGATTCGCTCGACGGCCATCATCAGCACCAGCGTGCCGTGCAGCCGGGCCAACGCCGCCCAGTCGACGAGCGACCGCGGATCGTCGGGCGCGGTATGCCCGCTGACGACAGTGAACTCCTGCGCCACGCCGCGGTGCGTGACCGGAATCCCGGCCACACCCGGCACGCTGATGGAGCTGGAGATTCCAGGCACGACAGTGCACGGGATCCCCGCTTCGGCGAGCGCCTCGGCCTCCTCCATGCCCCGGCCGAAGACGAACGGGTCGCCGCCTTTGAGCCGTACCACGGCCTTGCCGGCCTTGGCATGCTCGATCAGCGCATTGTTGATCGCCTCCTGGGCCATCGCCCTGCCGTAGGGGATCTTCGCGGCGTCGATCACCTCGACGTGCGGCGGCAGTTCATCGAGCAGTTCGCGCGGGCCGAGCCGGTCGGCGATGACCACGTCAGCCTCGGCGAGCAGCCGACGGCCACGCACAGTGATCAGGTCCGGGTCACCGGGGCCGCCGCCCACCAGCGCTACACCAGGGGTACGGGTGCGGTGCTGCGGAGCGGCGAGAGCACCGTTCCGCAGCCCCTCGACCACCGCATCCCGCACGGCGGCGGAGCGGCGCGGGTCACGGCCGGTGAGCACGGCGATGGTGACGCCCTCACTGCGTCCGGTGGCCGGGGTCCAGGCGGTGGCAGCTTCGGCGTCATCGCTGCGTACGCACCACACGCGGCGCTGCTCGGCCTCAACGGAGGCGGCGGCGTTGACATGCGGGTCGTCGGTGGCAACGACGGCATACCAGGCGCCGTCGAGGTCGCCGGGCCGGTATCCACGCCGCTCCCAGCGCACCTCGCCGGCGTCGGCCATCGCCTCAACGGAGGCAGTGACGGACGGGGAGACGACGAGGATGTCCGCCCCGGCGGCTATCAGCGCAGGCAGCCTGCGCTGCGCCACCTGGCCTCCCCCGACAACGACGACGAGCCGTCCGGACAGCCGCAGTCCGACCGGGTAAGCAGGCATGTCGTGTGGGTCCATGACGGTGCGACTCCTCGTGCGATGAGTGACATGAGATCAGTGACATGCGATCAGTGACATAAAGACAATGACGATAGAGATCCTGTCCAACTCTACGGGCGCATAGCCACGGCGCCGGGGCACAAGCCCCGGCGCAGGCGGACGGCGTCGGTTGGTCAGTCCTTCTCGGTGACTCCGGCGGCGTCGAAGGTGGCGACCTCGTGCATGGCACGTGCGGCGCTCTGCACCAGGGGCAGCGCAAGCAGTGCTCCAGTGCCCTCGCCGAGCCGCAGGTCGAGATCGATCAGCGGACGCAGGCCCAGCTTGGTGAGCGCCGCGGAGTGGCCGGGCTCCGCGCTGCGGTGTCCGGCGATGCACGCGGCCATCGCCTCGGGGGCGATGGCCCGGGCGACGAGGGCGGCGGCCCCGGCGCTCACCCCGTCCAGGATCACCGGGGTGCGCAGCGAGGCGGCACCGAGGACGAAACCGACCATCGCGGCGTGCTCCAAGCCACCGATCGCTGCAAGTACCCCGATCGGGTCGGCTGGATCGGGCTTGTGCAGTGTGAGGGCGCAGCGGACGACGTCGACCTTGCGGGCGTGCATCTCGTCGTTGATGCCGGTGCCGCGGCCGGTCACCTCGGCCGGGTCGGCACCGGTATAGACGGCGATGAGCGCGGCGGACGCGGTGGTGTTGGCGATGCCCATCTCACCGGTGAGCAATGCCTTGTTGCCTGCTGCCACCAGGTCTCGTGCGGTCTCGATGCCCACCTCGATCGCTCGAAGCACCTCTTCATGCGCCATCGCGGGGCCGGTGGTGAAGTCGCCGGTGCCGTGCCGGACCTTGCGCGGCAGCAGCCCGGGCATGGTGGGCAGTTCGGCCGCCACGCCCACATCGACAACGCAGACCTCGGCGCCCACCTGATGGGCGAAGGCGTTGCAGACCGCTCCCCCACCGAGGAAGTTGGCCACCATCTGGGCCGTGACTTCCTGCGGCCAAGCGGTGACGCCTTGGGCATGCACCCCGTGGTCGCCAGCGAAGATTGCCACGGCGGCGGGCTCTGGGATCGGCGGCGGGCACTGCCGGGAAAGCCCGCTCAGTTGCGCGGAGATGATCTCCAGCATGCCGAGCGCGCCGGACGGCTTCGTCATTCGCTTTTGCCGCTCCCATGCCTCGCCGAGCGCCTTGGCGTCCAACGGGCGGATCTCCCGCAGGGTTTCATCGAGCAAGTCGTGCGGTTCCTCACCGGGCAGGGCGCGCCGCCCGTATTCCTCTTCGTGCACCACCCAGGAAAGTGGCCGTCGTTTGGACCAGCCCGCCTGCATCAATTCGGGCTCCTCGGGGAACTCGTCGACGTACCCGATGCACAGGTAGGCGACAACTTCGAGGTGCTCGGGCAGGCCGAGTTCGCGGACCATCTCCCGTTCGTCGAAGAAGCTCACCCACCCGACGCCGAGCCCTTCGGCGCGCGCCGCGAGCCATAGATTCTCCACTGCGAGCGCGGAGCTGTACGGGGCCATCTGCGGCTGGGTGTACCGGCCAAGGGTGTGACGGCCTCCGCGTGTCGGGTCGGCGGTCACCACGATATTGACCGGCGTGTCGAGGATCGCTTCGATCTTCAGCTCGCGGAACTGCTTGGCGCGCGCCTTCGGCAGGGACTTGGCGTACGCGTCGCGCTGCCGCATCGCCAATTGGTGCATCTTTTCACGGGTCTTGACTGACCGGATGACGACGAAGTCCCAAGGCTGGGAGTGGCCGACGCTGGGCGCAGTGTGCGCGGCTTCCAGGACGCGGATCAGCGCGTCGTGCGGGATAGGGTCCTGGCGGAAGCCGTTGCGGATGTCTCGGCGCTCCCGGATGACCCGGTGCACGGCGTCGCGGAGGGCAGGGTCGTACCCGGTGGCGGCATCGGCGGGCGCCAGCGTCTCGGCGGGCAGTGCTTGGGCCGGGTGTTGCGCTGCTTCCTGGGGCAGCTCGGGGCGGTCAGAGGCGGGCTCAAGCTGCGTGGTGGGCTTTTCCGGCTGCGGCTGCGGAGGTTCAGGCGTGGGCTGCACGCTCTCCGCTGCGGGAGCGGTGGACTCAGGGACAACCGGCTCGGGAATGACCGGCTCAGGGACAACCGGCTCGGGAGTGACCGGCTCGGGAGTGTCGTTGACTGGCGGCTCCGCCGGGATCTGCTCGGACTGTGTGTCATCTGCGGTGCCCTCATTCACGGCCGGCTCCTGCGGGGTAGGGGCAGGTTCGGTGGGCTCCGTCGCGGGCGGTACCGGCTGTTGCTGGTGTATGGCCGGTTGGCGGTCGAGGTCGGCGAGGCCACCGGGGTCGTCGGCCGGTACCGGCAAGGCCCCGGACAGCGGTGGAGGTCCAGCCTGGGTCGGGATGGCGGGGCCGTCTGCGGACGCTACCAGCCCTTCGGCGGCCACCTCCTCCTCCAGCTCCCCCTTCGACTCCTCGGCCGACTGCGCGGGTTGGGGTGCTGCAGCGGCCTGTGGCTCAACAGGCCCTCCGTTCCCTACAGCAGCGGCAGCGACAGCGGCAGTGCCGTCGCCGGTCTGCTGGGCCGGGATCGACGCTCTGTCCTCGGCCGGCGGTACGTCGAGGTACTCGAGCCCGGCGGTGGGCCGGTTCGACGGGCTTACGGGGACTGGAGTCGGGCCGCGGTCGGCCAGCGAGCAGACCGAGACGCTACCGGACTGCTCCGGGACAAGCGGGCCCATGTTCAACGGGCGCCGGACGGAGCCGACTTGCCCGGCGGTGGCGGGCGCCACCGGTGTGGGTGGTGCGGGTGGCGTGGGCTGCGGTACGCGTACCTCCCCGAGGTCGATCGAGCCGGAGTCGCGTCCGGCGGCCTCATGGGCTCCCATTTCGGTGGTAACTTCTGCGGCCGGTGCCGGTGCGGCTGCCGGTTCGGGCGCAGGCGCAGGTTGCGGCTCCGCCACGGAAACGTCTGCGGCCGCAGTGCCGGTCTCGGTCAGCTGCGAGGCGCCCGCAGGTGCAGGGGCCGACTCAGCCATAACTGACTGATCGTCAGCATGGGGGACGCTCGGTGTCGCGGCCACGGCAGGGGCAGGAGCGGAGGGGGCCGCTGGCGCCGAAGACTCGGGGGCCTCGGCGGGCAGCCCGGTCACGGGAGTGGCCTGCGGTGCGGGTTGCGGCTGCGCCGCGACTGGCTGCGGATCGCTCCACGAGCCCTGCGGACCAGGCATCAGCAGCAGATCGTCGTCGTCCTCCGCGCCCCCGAGCGTGGGGGCAGCCTCGGACTGGTCGAGAAAGGTGTACACGGGGGACACCGGGGCCTCGTACGGTTCGGCGCCCCAACCTGAAGCAGCTGCGCGCTGCCCAGCGGCGACGTCCGCCGGTTGGTCGGCGTGCGGTTGCCGAACTGCTTCTGCGCCTGTGTTCCCCGGCAGTCCCTTGCCGGGGACCGAGCCGATGTCAGTCATGCGTGCCCCTCGCCCATCGGTATCGTTCCTTCCAGCCCCGTAGTGTGCCGACGGCCGCGGCGCAAGGCCACCCCAAACAAGAACGAGCGCACGCGACAAGCGGCACGACCACCACGGGACGACCATTGTCCTGAGCGCTCGTGCACCGTGGCACCCCACTCATGCCCTGAACGCTGTGGTCTACGCCACTCTCCCGGCCCGCTGCGCCCGGGGGGACCTCCCTCCTCCTGCCTGCAGGGGGCACCTCCCGCCGAAGGCAGGGGGAGGGATGCCCCCCCTGAAAGCAGGGGGAGGCTGATGTCACCGCGCCCCGCAGATCCCATGGCCGACGCCGTACTCACCCCCGGCGCCGATGCGCGCAGATGCTCCGACGCACGATGCGTCACCACAATCACCACAGTCAACACATCCGTACATCCGTACATCCACATATCGACACCCTTGAGGTGGCACAACGGTCCGCCAGCCTACCGTGCGATCACAGCGCACCGCCGCCAAGGGGCAGTGCTGCACGGAGAGCGACGGTCACACGCGGTGGCCGTAGAGGAGAAAGATGGTGGTGCGCTCGCTTTCGCACCATTCGTCGTCCAGTTCGACGGACTGCAGCAGCGACCGCTCGACGGTGTAGCCGCCCTGGACCAGCGCACGCCCGACCGCCTCCGCCTCGTCCCGCGTTGTCGCACTGGTGACGATGCGTTCCGGACGGCGCGCAGCGCACGCGACGACAACAGCTGCGCCACCGCCACCGATCCGTACGATGTCCGGCTCCGGAAGGTCTTCCAGTACGTGCGGGGCCGTGCCGTGCACCACTTGCGGCTGCACGCAGTGGCGGCGGGCGTTGGCGATGATGCACCCGCAGGCGTGGGCGTCGCGGTCGACGGCGATGACGGCGGCGCCGAACCTGGCCGCCTCCACGGTGGCCGCTCCGCTGCCGGCGCCGATGTCCCACATCAGATCCCCGGTCCGCGGCCCGAGCCGGGCGAGTTGAAGTGCCCGCAATTGTGCGGGGGCGTCAGCCGATGCACCGTATTCCCCGGCGGGCAGCGCCCAGCCACGCAACAAGCCGGGGTATCCCGGCTCTTGCCCGGCAATCCAACCGGTACCCTCCGCCGATGACGCTCCACCAACGACGAGCACGACATTCGGGTCGCGCCAGCTGTGATCGGCGACCTTGTCGGAGGTCAGCACGGAGACTTCTTCGCGCGGCGTGTCGAGTGCCTCGCAGATCACGAAGGTACGGTGTACGCGGCCCAGCATCAGGGCGAGTTCAGCCGGGCCCGCTCCCGGCGCGGTCAGCACCGCGACCTTCGGGTATGCCCTGATGACGTTGACGGCCCGGCGCAGCGTGCGACGGTGCGCGACGACGATCCGCGCGTCGTCCCAGGGCATGCCGACACGTGCGAAGGCCCTGGCAACCGAGGAGACGCCGGGCACGACCTCGACCTCCAGTCCGTGCTCCGGCTTGCGCAGCGCCCGTACGATGCCGAAAAAGCCCGGGTCTCCGTCGGCAAGAACGACGGCCGTGCCGCGATGGGAGGCGATCCTGCGGGCGGCCAAGTCGATGCTGCCGAGGAGCACCCGTTCGGCATGATCCGGCACGTCGGGCAACGCCAGCAGATGGCGTGCGCCCGCCACCAAGGTGGCCGCGCCGATGGCGGAGCGTGCCGTGTCGGTCGGCGGCCTGCCGTCCCACCCGATCACCGTGACCCGGTCGGCCATCGTCTTCCTTCGTCGTCCTTCGCTCGCGCGTGTCCGTTGCCGTCCTGCGTCGGCAGTGCGCCTGCCAGGTGCAGACTTGCGGGATCCTGCGGGGACACAGTATCCCGGCCTGATCCCGGCCGGTCAGCACCAGTCAGGGTAGGCGGCGTAACCGGCGTCGTCCGCCATGCGTCCGGCGAGGCCGTCGAGGTCCTCGGACAGCAGGCTCCAGACGATCAGATCGGTGCGGACCTGCAGCCAACTGCCGTCCTCGTTCTGTGAGCGCACTATGCCGGCATGGCGCAGCACCCCTTCGCTGACGCACCCGATCTTCTGGGCGACCTGTTGGGCGGCGGTGTTGTCGGCAGCCGTGCGCAGTTCCAAACGCTGGAACTTCTGGTCTGCGAAGAGCCATTGGGCGGTCGCGAGCACCGCCTCCGAAGCGTATCCCTCGCCACGCGCCCAAGGCGCGATCAGATAGCCGACCTCGGCGCTACGGCAGCGCCAGTCCGTGTGGCGCAGATGGACGGTGCCGACAAGCCGCTGGGTGAGGAATTCGCTGACAGCCAGCACGATGCCGCGGCCCTCGCTGCGCTCTGCGGGCGCGCGCCCGATGATCCAGTTGCGGGCTTCGGCCTCGGTGTACGGATGCGGTGCACAGGTCCAGGCGGTGACCAGTTCGTCGTTCATCATCTCCGTCAGCGCGGAGATGTCCTCTTCCTCGTACGCACGCAGCACGAGTCGCTCTGTGCTGATGGAGATGTCCGGGAAGGTGGATGTCATGCGCTGCTCCTCGCCGAGCCCCATATGTTTAGAGAGCCGTAAAGATCACAGCATGCAGCATCGGAGGTGCTGCGTGCAGCGCAGGGCCCGTGCAGCGGGGATCGAGGCCCGTATTAAAGTCGCGGCATGCTCGTACACCCCTGTCCGTTTGCTACCGCTTTGCGGAGCATGCGGTGATCGGCGCACTCACCGTCTCTGTTTCCGTCGCCGCACTGCTGCTCGCGGTGTGGTGCGGATACGCCACCGCGCGGGACCAGTCCACCAAGGACTGGCACTTCCTCGGAATGGCCGTGGTGAGCGTGCTGGCGCTTGCCCAACTGGTGGTCGGAATCGTCGAGTTGGCGCAGGGCCGCAAGCCCGTTGGGGGCACGGCCCTCTTCCTCGCCTATCTGGTGGGCGCGCTGCTGGCCGTACCGGCGGCAGGGTTCATGTCGCTGTTGGAGCACACCCGTTGGGGCTCGGCGATCGTGACGGCGGGCGGGCTGATCCTGGCCGTGCTCGAAGTACGGCTGTTTGACATCTGGGGAGGCGGACATGGCTGAGGAGCAGCAGGAGCAGCAGGAGCGACGCAAAATTGGTGAGGGTCCGGGGCGGCTGCTGGTGAGCCTGTACGGGCTGTTTACCGTGGCGGCCGGATCGCGCTCGCTCTACCAATTGATCGCGCAATTCCACAAGGCGCCGCTGGCATACATCCTTTCGGCGGTCGCCGCCGTGGTGTACGCGTTCATCCTGGTGACGCTGGTGCGCGGCAGTGAGTCGGCACGACGTCTTGCGCTGGTGTGCTGCGGCGCGGAGCTCGCGGGGGTGCTGGTCGTGGGGACGCTGACGGTCGTCGTACGGTCCGCCTTCCCGGACCAGACGGTGTGGTCGTACTACGGCATGGGCTATCTGTTCCTTCCCCTGATCCTGCCAGTGACCGGCATGCTGTGGCTACGCAAGCGGTCATGTGGATAAGAGCTCGCGCAAATAGGCGGGTACTCATGGGCGGCGGTTCGGGCGGTCGTCCCAGCGGTGGGTGGTCCAGGCCCGGCGGAGCAGGCTACGG
>JAFAUH010000086.1 GCA_019243445.1 Streptomycetaceae bacterium
TTCTCCTTGAGGGACCGGTTGCCGCCTACATCTACATCGCGTTGCAGCTCATCGTCCTGGGACCACCCACGAGGCCGACCGAATCGACCTCGCTGCGCAGACGTTCGCGCTGGTCACCGCCGTGGTCACTCAGGAAGAAACGCACCCTGGCCGGGTTGTCTACGTGGATTGGTCGTTGCCCGGGCTCGGTACGTTGCGTGTGCCGGTGGGTGGTCAGGTGACGCGCCTGGGGTGGCTGGAGGTGGCGCCTGAGGCGGGGGTCTGGCGGACGGAGTGGCTGCCCGACGGCCGGATCGCGCTGCGGGAGGGGGGAGCGGCGGGGAAGGTGATGGTCGTCGTTGCGCGTACTGGTCACATCGTGGAGCAGGAAATACCGGGTGTGGAGGTGGGGGAGCGCTTGAGGGTGGATTTTGCGGGGCGCAGGGTCTGGCGTCTGCTGGAGGGCCGGAGCCCCGAGATGCTCCATTTGTCGGGCGAATGGGACCAGGAGGGCCGCCTGAGCCAACTGCTGATGAAGGACAGTGTCGGCGAAGTGGTGCTGGAGGCCGATCCGACGCCTGCGGCCCGGCGTGCGTTCGAAGAACCGGCAGGCGTACCGGTGATAGAGGCACTGCGGGGAGTTGACTCGCTGACGAACGCCAGCATCCTACGCGTGCCCGGAGCTCCAGGCAGGGAGACCTCACTGCACCTGGACCGCCCGTTCCCGAGGACGTTCCGGGATCAGCTGAACTTCCTGCTGCGAGACGCCGGTCGCGGAAAGAAGGTGGCGGAGAACCTAGGAGTCCCCGTTTGGAAGGTGCGTCGGTGGCGCCGGAATGGCTCCGCCACGGAAGACGAAAAGACATTCGTGCTCAGGCAGGCCGTCCTTCAGTGGGAGGAGGTGCCGGAGCGTGAAGTGATGTTCCGTCCGGGCGGTGGGGTGACGGTGGCGGGAGGTGCGGAAGGCCTGCTGCACTTCACCGCTGATGGTGTGTTTGGTTTCCGTACGGTCGGTATCCGGGGCACGGGGCTGGTCTTGCGGTTCGACCACCCCGAGGGCGTCGGGGAAGACGTCTTGGTGCATGTGGCGGGGCGCGACGGGATTCCGATCGAGGCACAGGGGTCCTTGATCCGCGGTGACGGGCTGACGTTGCGGATGCCCTTCTCCGGTGCGGGTGCGGGTGCGGGTGCGGATGAGCGGTGGATGCAGTGGCATTACGATGCCGCTGGTGCGCCGCGGGGCTTCGAAGTGCCGCTGACGGGTGCGGGTGTGCCGGCGGGGCTGGTGGTGCGAGGTGAGGGCAGGCCGGGCGGCGAGGAGCGGTACGCAGTGCTCTGGGCGGATTCGGGAGCGCCGGCCGATGGGTTCACGGTGGCCGCGGTGGTGGCGGAGTTGGCTGGTGAACTGCGGGATGGTTTCAGTGTGACCGAGGCGGCCACCGGGCGGACAGTGCACTTTTCGGCATTGGGCACGGCCCGGTACCTGGACGAGCCGGGAACGCAACGGCGCCTGCTGGACTCCAGCCCGGACGCGACTCCCCAGAGCGGACGGGGGCTGGCCGTTCGACTACAGGTGTCTGGAGGCAACGAGACGGCCGAATGGCATATTGACGCCCGCGGTGTCCTACGGCGGCGTGAAGTGCCGGTGACAGGATGGGCGGGGGCATGGGGGGAGCGGGAAGGGCTGCGGATTCATGTCACCTACATGTATCCTCGCGGGAGAGCCGGCGCGGTCGAGCAGTCATACGAGGTCCGCCTCCGCAGGGGCGGAGTCGATACACCGTCCAAGTTCTTCAGGGCCGGGCCGCTTACAGGGGAACAAGCAACTCAGCACCGCGACGGCATCGCACTCACCTACACGCCCGACAACCGGACGATCTACCTTGACGGCGTAGGACGGCTCATCGAGGGCGAGGGAACGAGTGTGCCCGCGCCTCACGCGAGCCTGCTCGCCGCCATCACCGAACCCGCAGATCCAACCAACTCCCCGCAGAGCGACCGAGGCTGAGCGTTGACGTTTGGACTCGTTTCCTCCTGAAGTCGGAGAGTGGTCAGCCGCCTCATATGCGACTTCAGGTGGGAAAGTTCCTACTGATCGAGGGGTCGTTGAAGCGTGCTGCGAGTTCGCTGCGGGTGCGGATACGGAGTTTGGCGTAGATGTGGGTGAGATGGTACTGGACGGTCTTTTCGGAGATGAACAGCTCACAGGCGGTTTGCTTGTTGCTGGCGCCGGAGGCGACGAGGCGGGCGACGGCCCGTTCCTGATTGGTGAGTTGGGGCAACGCAGACGAGGAGCGGCTGGTGTGGATGCCGCTCGCTTTCAGCTCCCGCTCGCAGCGCTCGACACAGGTGTGCGCACCTAGGGCGAGGTAGATGTCGTGGGCGCTGCGGAGGACGAGATCGGCCTCGCGGCGCTTGCCGGCGCGGCGCAGGGTCTGGCCGTAGGCGAAGCAGATTCGGGCGCGGTCGTAGGCAAGGGGCAAGTGGTCCAGGTGAGCGAGGGCCTGGTCGAACTGGGCGCGAGCGGTGTCGATGTCGCCTTGCGCCGCGGTGAGCCGCCCCCGTGCCACGCCCAGACGGGCCAAGGTGGAACGGTGGCCGCGCTGGGCGGCCAGTTCCTCCTGCGGGGCGAGAAACGCCTCCGCGTCGTCGAGCGCGCCCAGCATGACCAAGGCGTCGGCGTAGAGGCCCTGCCAGGGCCAAAAGCCGGGCTCATCGACGTTGTCCTGGCACGGGAGTTGACGTATGAGGGAGAGCGCTTCGACAACGCGCGGATAGTCGCCCTGCGCCTCGGCTACGGAGGCCCGGGCCAGGCAGGCGGGCACGAGCATGACCTCGTAGTGGTGCAGGTCGGCGGTGGCGTCGTTGACGTGTTGCTTCGCCGCGTCCCAGTCACCGCGCAGGGCGTGGATCTGGGCTCCGGTCCAGTGGACGAGCGGGCGGACGAGTTCAATGCGGATCTCATGGAGGCGTGCCACCGCGCACTGGACCGTCTCCAGAGCATCGTCCCATGCGCCCAGGACGAACTGGGTACGAGCGAGCCATCCCTGGGCCCACAGCGAGACCCGGGTGGAGCCCATGAGGAAGCCGGTGGGCACGGCTTCCTCCAATCTGGCACGGGCGGTCTCGGGGCGGTCGAGTGCGAGGTCCGCCCAGCCGCGGCCGAGTTGGAAGCGCTGTGGCTGGGCACCGCTGGGCAGTTGGGCGGCGGCTGCCTCGTACACTGCTTCAGCCTCTTCCGGCCGACCTGTCGCGGCCAGACCCAGACCGAGGATGGCCGCAGACTCCACAGCCGACGGGTCATCAGGATTGGTGGCCAACTCCACAGCGCGGCGTGCCCAGGTGACGAGGTCGGCCGCGTCCCAATGGCCCAGCGCGTGCAGGACGCGCCGTTGGCAGATCTTGGCCATGAGGTCGGGACTGCGTTCGGGGGTGCGGTGCTCCTGCGCCCGGTCGAGGAAGCTCTCGGCTTCCGCCGGGCGTCCGCGCATGATGGCCAGGTAGGCGAGGACGACGTCGCGCAGGGGACTGGGCGGGAAGCTCTCCAGTTCGGCGGCGAAGGCGGCGGCTCGGGGTACGTCACCGGCGCCGATCATGGCGTCCACGGCGTGGAGCAGGCGGATCTGGCGTGTAGCGCGGTCGGGGCTGAGCCGACTGGCGACGATCAGGGTGTCGGCGGCCGTGGCCCATGCGCCCGCGGAGGCGCGTTCGGCCGCATACGCGTCGAGTTCGTCGGCGAGGCCTTCGTCCGCCGCAGTGGCGGCGGCTCCCTGGTGCATCAGGCGGCGGCCACGGTCTTGGGTGAGAGCGGCCGCGCGCAGGTGCAGCTGAGTGCGGTGGGTGAGGCTCATGCCGGTGAGCACCGCTGCCCGGGTGAGCGGTGTGGTGAACGACAGCAGGGCGCGCCCGGGGCCGGTGGTGGCGGTGAGCAGGCCCGCGGTGCACGCTTCGTCCGCGACCGCCAGGGGATCGTCGACGCCGGCGAGCGCGGCGACCTCGGCGAGATAGGCATCCTCCCCGAGGACGGAGCCGGCCTCGACCAGGGCGCGGGTGGGGTTGCTGCACCGGCTGAGCCGGTGCTGAACGGCGGAGGCGTAGCGGGTGGGCGCAGGGAGGACCGGACGCCAGTCCTGCCACGTCTCCCTGGGGAGTTCCCGGAGCAACTGGGTGAGGTACTGGGGATTGCCCGTGGCGTGGTGGCACAGATGCCGGGCCGTAGGCAAGTCGAAGGTGAGACCGGTGAGTTCGCAGGCGAGAGCCCGCACGTCCTCGGGGTCGAGCGCGCGGGGACGCACGACCGTGTCCCGCCAGGATTCGAGGAAGTCCTGGGTCGCCAGCACGGCGGGGGAGAGTTCTTCGCCCCAGTGCGGAGCCTCGTGCAGCTGCTCACGGGCGATGAGGACGACGAGCACCCGCTCCGTGGACATCCGGCGGACGGCGGAGTGGATGGCGCGCAGGCTCTCCGGATCGGCCCAGTGCGCGTCGTCGACCGCCACGACCAGCGGCTCCCGGTGCTGCTGCTCCGCCCAGAG
Organism: Streptomycetaceae bacterium; assembly: GCA_019243445.1. Lineage (GTDB taxonomy): Bacteria > Actinomycetota > Actinomycetes > Streptomycetales > Streptomycetaceae > Streptantibioticus_B. Next base: position 4,512 of record JAFAUH010000086.1, read on the forward strand.
CCGGTGCAGCAGTTCGGCGGTCTCCAGCACCGCTCCTGGGAACGGTGCACCGGAGAAGGCAGCGGACGACCTCAGGAGTTGGTGCGCGATACCGAGCGGGAGATCGGTCTCCCACGAAACTCCGGCCACCTGCACAACCCGCAGCGCGGACTCGGCACCGCCATCAGGGCGTGCGCCGAGTACGTGCTCGACCAGGGCTGTCTTGCCGATCCCGGCCCGTCCTTCCACGAGCACCATGGTGGGGCGTCCGGTGCAGGCCGCATCGAGCGTGCGGGCCAAAGCGGCGACCTCGCCGGCCCGCCCGATGAGGCTTCGCTGCGGCTCAAGGCGGTCGTTCATGCGCGGGCACGGTAGCATCCCGCGCGAGGGTCATCCCAGGTCTCCGCCGGCGACGGGCAGGACGGTGCCGGTGATGTAGGAGGCTTCGTCGGAGGCGAGGAAGGCGATGGCGGCAGCCTGCTCATCGAGGGTGCCGTAGCGTTTCATCAGGGACGAGTCGAGGGTTTGGTCGACGATCTGCTGGTACCAGGCGCGTTCGTCGTCGGTCTGCGCGGACGGCCCGCGCGGGATGCGCCGGGCGGGCGCGTCGGTGCCGCCGGGGGCGGTGGCCACCACCCGGATGCCGTACGGGGCCGTCTCCAGGGCGAGGCAGGCGGTGATGGCGTTGATGCCGCCCTTGGCCGCGCCGTAGGGGACACGGTTGACGCCGCGGGTGGCGATGGAGGAGACGTTGACGATGGTGCCGGAGCACTGCTCGATGAGGTGCGGGAGGACGGCGCGGCACATCCACAGCGTCGGGAACAGGGAGCGGCGGATCTCGGCCTCGATCTGGTCGGGTGGGTAGTGCTGGTAGGGCTTGGCCCAGATGGTCCCGCCGACGGTGTTGACGAGGCAGTCGATCCCGCCAAGGTGCTCCAGCGCTTCGCCGACGGCGTGTTCGGCACCGGCGTAGCTCTCCAGGTCGGTGGTGACCGAGCCGGCCTTCAGCTCGGCGGCGGCTTCGTGGACGAGGTCGGAGCGGTCGGCCAGGACGAGATCAGCGGATTCAGCCGCAAGGCGCCGGGCGACCGCCAGGCCGATGCCCTGGGCTGCGCCGGTGACCAGGACTTTCTTTCCGGAGAACCGGTCGGGGTGCGAGTTCACCGGCTGGCTCCGGTGAGGACGGCGTGGGGAGTGAATTTCTCGTAGTGGAAGCTTGCCGGGGTGACGCCGAGGGAAGCGATGTGGCCGCGCACCGCCTCGACCATGGCCGGGGGACCGCACAGGTAGACGTCGCAGTCACCACCGTGCAGAGTCGTGAGGTCAATGAGGCTGGTGACGTAGCCCTTGTTGCGGGTGCTGCTGGTCGGTTCGGCTACGCAGTGGTCGAAGGTGAAGCCGGGGATGACTTTCGCGTAGTCCTCCAGGGTATCGAGGTGGACGAGGTCCTGGTCGGCGGTGACGCCATAGAGCAGGTGGACCGGGGGCCCGTCGGGGGATTGGGCGAGGCGTTCCAGCATGGACAGCAGCGGCGCCAGGCCGGTGCCGCCGGCCAGGAAGAGGGCGGGGCGCGCCAGGTCGCGCAGGTAGAAGCTGCCGATCGGCCCGGTGAACTCCAGGCGGTCACCGAGTTGGGCGCGCTCGGCGAGGTATCCGGACATCGCGCCGCCCTCGGTGATGCGGACCAGGAAGGAGACCAGGCGCCGGCCGGGCCCGGAGCTGAAGGAGTACGAGCGGGTCTGGTCGGTGCCAGGGACGGTGATGTTGACGTACTGCCCGGGCAGGAAATACAGCGCCTCCCGGTTGTCCACATCGAGGGTGAAGCCGACGGTGCTGGGGGAGTAGCGCTGGATGTCCACCAAAGTGGTGCTGTGCGCCGCCGCGCCGGTCTTGGCGGCAGCGGAGGTGGAAGCAATGCGCAGCACGAGGTCGCTGCGTGGTGTCATCTGACAGGGCAGGCAGTAGCCGAGCTCGGCCTCCTCCTCCGTCAGCGCCTCGTCAATGTAGTTGCCGCCGTCGTAACTCCCCGACTCGCAAAGTGACTTGCAGGTGCCGCAGGCGCCATCGCGGCAGTCGAGCGGGATGTTGATGCGCGTCTTGTACGAAGCCTCGGCGACAGTCTCGTCCGGGCGGCAGTCGATGAACCGGGTGACGCCGTCCTCGAAGTTCAGGGCGATCTGGAAGGGCATGGCAGGGCTCATTTCGGAACGGCTCAGACGTGGTAGATGTCGACGACGTGGTGCACGTAGTCGTTCTTCAGGACGACCTTCTTGCGAGTGATCAGCGGCTTGGGCCCGGAGAGGTCGAGGCGGTAGAACGAGGTGCCGAAGTAGGTATCGACTGTCTGGTAGCGGTAGTAGAGCGTGAACCAGTTGAACCGCACGTCGACGAACGCGCCCTCTTGGCCGGTGATTTCGACGTTGGTGATATTGTGCCCGGTGCGCGGCTCGGGGAGACTGGTCGCGCTGGAGCGGTCGGTACGGATACGGAAAACCCGGTCCTCCAGACCCGCCCGGTTGGGGTAATAGACGAGCGAGATCTCGCTTTGCGGGTCGGTGGTCACGTTGTCGTCGTCCGCCCAGGCCGGCATCCAGAACTCGGCGTCCGAGTGGTAGCACTCCAGCCACTGCTCGAACTCGCGGTCGTCCAGGTAGCGGGCCTCGCGGTAGAGGAACTGGCGGACGTCCTCAAGGACGATGCCGAAGGTGTGCCCCCCTGCCGGTGTCTCGGCCGGCCACTCCGCTTGCTCCCGTTGTTCTTGTTGCTCCAGTGCGTCGCTCACGGTCCCACCTCCAGGGCCCTGCGCAGGGTCTGTAGCCAGTAGCCGTGCTGGATGGGGTAGAGACCCTCGTCCTCGGTGCGCACACCGCTGGCGACAGGGGTGATGCCAAGACGCTTGGCGTCCTCGTCCGGGCCGGCGATCTGGTGCACGGCACCGCGGCTCAAGTCATTCCACGGGGCGGCACCGGCCAGGTAGGTCTTCTGGCAGGAGCGGAACTCCTCCAGGTCGTCCGGAGTGGCCATCCCGGTGGCGTTGAAGAAGTCCTCGTACTGGCGGATGCGCAGGGCCCGTGCTTCGGGCGGCTCACCCTTGGGGGCGATGCAGTAGATGGTGACTTCCGTCTTGTTCACCGAGATCGGGCGGCAGTGGCGGATCTGCGAGCTGAACTGGTCCATCAAGTAGACGTTGGGGTAGAGGCACAGATTGCGGGCGACGCCGATCATCCAGTCGGCTTTCTCCACGCCGAACTGCGCGACGAGTTCGTCGCGCTTGCCGTACAGCGGGCGGTTGGTGGGGTCGAGCCACTTGGTCCACAGCAGCAGGTGGCCGTGGTCGAAGGAGTAGAAGCCGCCCTGCTGCTTGGACCAGCCGCCCGCGTCCATCGTCTTGGTGTCGTTCTTGGACTCGCCAGAGGTGCGGCGGGCCTGAGTAGCGGCGTAGTTCCAGTGAGTGGCGGAGACATGGTAGCCGTCGGCACCATTCTCCGCCTGCAGCTTCCAGTTGCCGTCGTAGTGGTATGTAGAAGAGCCGCGCAGCACCTCCAGACCTTCAGGGGACTGGTCGACGATCATGTCGATGACGACCGCCGCGTCCCCAAGATGCTCGCGGAGCGGCTTGACGTCCGGGTTGAGACTGCCGAAGAGGAACCCGCGGTAGCTTTCGAAGCGCGCGACCTTCGTCAAGTCGTGCGAGCCGTCCTTGTTGAACTGCTCGGGATAGCCGGCGTCGCGCGAGTCCTTGACCTTGAGCAGGCGGCCCGCGTTACTGAAAGTCCAGCCGTGGAAGGGACAGGTGAAGGTGGTGCGGTTATCGGTCTTGCGGCGGCAGAGCATCGCGCCGCGGTGGCTGCACGCGTTGATCAGACAGTGCAGCCCCCCCTGTTTGTCCCGGGAGATCACGACCGGCTGTCGGCCGATGTATGTGGTGAAGTAGTCCCCGACGTTCGGGATCTGGCTCTCGTGCGCGAGGTAGATCCAGTTACCCTCGAAGATGTACTTCATCTCCAGCTCGAAGAGCTCCTCATCGGTGAAGACGCTTCGCCGGATCCGGTAGATCCCGTTCGCTGAATCCTCGATCAGGGCGTCCTCGAGGATGGCCCGTGCGCGGCTCAGGCCCTCGGCCATGGCCCCTCCCTTCGTTGCCACTGCTTTTCAGCACCATGGCAGTTCGGTAAAGAACCGGCCCCAGGGGTTTCCCCAGGGTTGACCCAGGGGGCTATTGATATCCATGGCGTCTCAATAGGCTCCGAGAGAGTATTTGTGGGCTATGGGTGGCCTCCCTAGGCTGGACGCATTCGAGGGCCCCGCCGCGAGAAAGGGGCAGCTCGATGGAGCTCAGGCTTTTGCGGTATTTCGCGGTCGTCGCCGAAACGCGTCATTTCGGGAAGGCCGCGGAACGGCTGCACATGGCCCAGCCGCCGCTCTCCCAGGCGATCCGCCGCCTGGAGGAGGAACTGGGCGTGGAGCTGTTCACCCGCACTACCCGGCAGGTCGCTCTGACCGGCGCCGGCGAGGTGTTCCGCACGGATGTCGGGAGGATTCTCAAGGCCGTCGACGAGGCGGCCGCCCGGGCGGCGCGCTTCGCGGCGGGGGCGGAAGGGGTGCTGCGGATCGGCCTGACGGGATCCGCCTCGTACCGCCAACTTCCCATGCTGGCCCGGCTGATGAAACGCGAGATGCCGCACGTGAGACTGGAGGTGCACACCGAAATGCTGACGCCCGCTCAGGAGACGGCGCTCATCGAGCGGCGCCTCGACATCGGGGTGCTGCGCCCGCCGATACGGCAGGAGGGCATCGCCCACCGGACCATCGCCGACGAGCCGTTGGTGCTCGCCGTCCCTGAAGAGCACTGGCTGGCCGCCGCCGACGCGGTACGGGTGGAGCAGTTGCGGCACGAAGACTTCATCATGTATGACGCCGCGCTCGGGTCCGTAGTGAACGACGTCGTGGTACGGACCTGCCTCGGCTCCGGCTTCTACCCGCACTGCGCCTACGAGGTCACCGAGACCTCTGCTGCGCTGGCCCTGGTTGCCGCGGGTCTGGGCGTCGCCATGCTGCCGGATTCCATCCGTTCCGCGCCCCGCGAAGGAGTGCCCTACAAGAAGGTCGAGGACGCGCTCCGCGTTCGCCTCGACCTGGCCTGGCGCGAAGACGACGAATCGCCGCTGACCCGCAATCTCCTGAAGGTCCTTGAGGAGAACTGTGTGTTCCATGAAGGAGCGGCATGAAGATCGCCAAGGTGGAGGCCATCCCCTTCGCCATCCCCTACCGGAAGCCGCTGAAATTCGCCAGCGGCGAGGTGCATACCGCCAACCATGTCTTGGTGCGCGTGCACACCGATGAGGGCCTCTCCGGCATCGCCGAGGCGCCGCCCCGCCCGTACACCTACGGTGAGACCCAGGAGTCGATCATCGCTGTCATCGACAAGATCTTCGCGCCGCAACTCCTGGGGTTGTCCGCGCTGGAACGCGAGGCGGTGCACGAGCGGCTGGACCGCACGATCGGCAACCCGACCGCCAAAGCCGCCCTGGACATGGCGCTGTGGGACATTCTCGGCCACGCCGCGGGAATGCCGGTCTGCGGGCTGCTCGGCGGCTACGGCGACCGGATGCGGGTCAGCCACATGGTGGGCTTCGCACCCGCCGACCTGATGGTCGCTGAGGCCCAGCGTATCCGGGAGGTCCACGGAATCACGGTCTTCAAGGTGAAGGTCGGCCGGCAGCCGTACACCGAGGACGTCGCCGCCTGCCGGGTGCTGCGCGAGGCCCTCGGCCCGAACGTGGAACTCTACATCGACGGCAACCGCGGTTGGAGCGCATCCGAAGCCGCTCGCGCCCTGCGGGAGATGGCCGACCTCGGCCTGACCTTCGCCGAGGAGCTCTGCCCCGCCGATGACGTGCTCGGCCGGCGTTGGCTGGTCGCGCAAAGCCCCGTTCCCTTCATCGCTGACGAGAGCGCCACTCGCCCCGCCGAGGTCACCCGCGAGCTCCTCGGCGGCTCCGCCACCGCCATCAGCATCAAGACCGCCCGTACCGGTTTCACCGCCTCCCAGCGCGTGCTGCATCAGTGCGAGGGGCTGGGCGTCGAGGTGGTGATGGGCAATCAGATAGACGGCCAGATCGGCACCTTGTGCTCGGTCGCCTTCGGCGCCGCGCACCGCTCGACCGCCCGCCGCGCAGGCGAGCTGTCGAACTTCCTCGACATGGCCGACGACCTGCTCACCGAACCGCTGGTCATCGAGGACGGCACCCTGCGCATCCGCGAGGGCACCGGACTCGGCATCGACATCGACCCCGACAAGCTGGCCCGCTACCGCCAGGACACCTGACCCACTCACACGGACAAGGAACGGGACCATGACCGACACCATCACCCCCGCCGAGCAGGCCACCGCCGCGGCCTCCGGAGCCGCCGCCACCGAGGTCTTCCGGAACAAGCAGTCAGCCGCGGCCGCCACCAGCAAGGAACGCGTGGACACCCTCGCCCGCGAGGTGCTGGCCGCCATGCACGACATCATCCGCCGCCACAAGGTCACCTACGCCGAGTACGACGTCCTCAAGGCATGGCTGATCCAGGTCGGCCTTGACGGCGAGTGGCCGCTCTTCCTCGACGTGTGGGCCGAACACGTCGTTGAGGAGGTCGCCAACGAGAACCGGCAAGGCAGCAAAGGCACCATCGAGGGCCCCTACTACGTCCCCGGCGCGCCGGAGTTCCCCGCCGAAGCCACCCTGCCCATGCGCGAGAACGAAACCGGCACCCCCTTGCTCTTCCAGGGCCAGGTCGCCTCCGTTGACGGTACGCCTCTCGCGGGCGCCGTCATCGACATCTGGCACGCGGACGACGACGGCTACTACTCCCAGTTCGCCCCCGGCCTTCCCGAGTGGAACCTGCGCGGCCGGATCGTTGCCGACGATGAGGGCCGTTTCAGGATCCGCACCGTCCAGCCCGCGCCATACCAGATCCCCACTGACGGCTCCTGCGGCAGGCTGATCGCCGCCGCCGGCTGGCACGCCTGGCGCCCCGCCCACCTCCACCTCAAGGTCTTCGCCCCCGGCCATCAGTTGATCACCGCGCAGCTGTACTTCCAGGGCGGCGAGCACATCGAGGATGACATCGCCTCGGCCGTCAAGCCGGAACTGATCCTTGCCCCCACCCCGGTAGCCGACGGCACCGGCAACGAGGTCACCTACGACTTCGTCCTCGACAAGGCGTGAGGCAGCCAGTGCTCTTCGCCATACGGATGGACGTCGACATCCCGCCGTCCCTCGATCCCGAAGTACGGGCTGACCTGGTCGCCCGCGAGAAGGCCTACTGCCATGAGCTGCAGAAGTCCGGACGGTGGATCCACATCTGGCGCTGCGTCGGCCAGTACGCCAACCTCAGCATCTTCGACGTCCCGGACAACGAGGCACTCCACGACATCCTGTGGAACCTGCCCCTCTTCCCCTACCTGACCATCTCGGTCACCCCGCTGGCTACCCACCCGTCCGCGCTCGCCGACATCACCCTGCGAGCCGGTAGGCCATCCGACATGTGATCCCAGGAGGGAGCGTTGATAGTGATGGCGCTGGCTGTGATAGTTCTCTTCTCCCACAAGAGGGAGGCTTGGCGTGAGCGCATGGATCCTGTTCCTCACGGTCTTCATCGCCTGCGCTGTGGAGGCCGTCGAGGCACTCACCATCGTGCTGGCCGCCGGCACGAGCCGTAGCTGGACCTGCGCACTGCAGGGCACCGCCGCTGCCGTGGGCGTACTCGCCGCCACCGTCGCCGCGCTGGGACCCGCGATCGGACTGATCCCGCTCAGCGCGCTCCGCCTGGTCATCGGCGCACTGCTGCTGGTGTTCGGGCTGCAGTGGCTCCGCAAGGCCGTGCTGCGCGGCTCCGGGTACAAGGCGCTGCACGACGAGGCCGAGGCATACCAGAAGGAAGTCGCCGCCGCGCGAGCGGCCGAGCGCGGCGGTCGCGGCATCATCACCGACTGGTATGCCTTCACGCTCTCCTTCAAGGGTGTCTTTCTCGAAGGGCTCGAAGTCGTCTTCATCGTTGTCACGTTCGGCAATAATCAGGGCGATGTGCCGATGGCCGTCCTGGGCGCTGTGACCGCCGTCCTGCTCGTCGCCGGCGTGGGCGCTGCCGTCCGTGTGCCGTTGGCCCGAGTGCCGGAGAACACCCTGAAATTCGCTGTCGGCACCATGCTCACCTCCTTCGGCATCTTCTGGTCCGCCGAAGGCACCGGGGTCTCCTGGCCCGGCTCCGACGCCGCGCTGCTCGGCCTTGTACCGGCGGTCGCGCTGCTCGCTCTTGTCTACACCGTGCTGCTACGCCGCACCGGCGGACCGGCCAACCCCGTTATCAAGGCCGACGCTGCTTCGGTGGAAGGGAGTGCGCAATGAAGTGGCTCCGCTCGTTCGCCTTGTTCTGGTACGACTTCATCGTCGGTGACGACTGGCGTGTCGCGGTCGGTGTCGCCGTCACGCTGGCCGTCACCGCAGGACTGGCGCACAGCGGTGTCAACGCCTGGTGGCTCTTGCCGGTGGCCGTTGCCGCGCTGCTTGGCGCATCGCTGTGGCGCGTGGTGGCCGCCAGTAGGCGTCAACACCAGGAGTAAGGCCCGGAAGCCTGCCCAGACAGACGCCGGGCAGGACGCTCGTAAAAGGCGGCCCGCCGCCCGTATCATCCGCGCACAGCGGGCCGGGGCCTGCCGGAATCGCAAGCTGAAGGGCGTGAGTGAGCAGCCGTCAGTGGTCGTATACCTCCGGTAAAGGCCGATCGGCAGCCGCACCAAGCACATGAGTTGACCGCGACGTCAGGCGGCCAGGAGGCGGATTGTTGCATGCGCCGGCTCACTGCGGGAAACCGCCATCCAGGTGATGGCAGTCTTTGCCGGTATGAGGAACACAGGCACTTCACAGGCCACCCGCCGAGCGCTGCTCTCGCTCGGCGGGCTGATGCTGCTCAGCGCATGCGCCGCCCACGCCGAGGTCCCGCCACCCGCACCGACACGGAACACGCCCACCCTCGTGCCGGGCGACTCGCACCCCAGTCCGCTGCCATTCAGCGACCCAGCCGATGCGGTACGGGTCGGCAAGCAGGAGTTCTACGTCCACTCCGGGCCGCAGGCCATCGCGCTGACCATCGACGACGGCCCCCATCCGGAATGGACACCGCAGGTGCTGGAGCTGCTGCGCCGCTACGGGATAACCGCCACGTTCTGCCAGGTCGGCGCCCAGGTCAGCGCCTATCCCGCCCTGGTACGGGCCGTGGCCGCCGAAGGCCATCTGATCGCCAACCACACCTGGGACCACGCCGACCTCGCCCGGGCATCCGCAGCGACCGTCCGCTCTCAACTGGAGCGCACCAGTGACGAGATAGAGAAGGTTTCCGGCCATCGCCCCACCCTGTACCGTGCCCCTTACGGGGCCTGGTCGGAGCAGACCTTGGCCACCTGCCGCCAACTGGACATGCGCCTGCTGGACTGGTCCGTCGACCCGCGCGACTGGTCGCGGCCCGGCACCTCCCGCATCATCGAGCGCATCATGACCCACACCCGTACCGGATCGATCATCCTCGAACACGACGGCGGTGGGGACCGCTCCCAGACGGTCGCCGCCCTACGTGTCGTGCTTCCCCGCCTGCTCGACGCCGGGTACCGGTTCGTCACCCCGTAGCTCAGGAGTCGATCAGGAGTCGGGGCGGCATCCGGCGCCGCCGGTGCCGCCCCTCAGGACTGACGGTCAGTGGCCGAGTGCGACCTGCACAATCTTGATGACGACCAGGACCACCGCGACCAGCAGATAACTCCGAAGCGCTCCCATGCCGATCCTGCGGGCGGTGGACATGGTCGGCCGGGTCAGCGTCTGAAGCGGCGGCATCCGCCACTCCTCGCGGCCGGTGCGGTCGATCGGGTCTTCCTTCGTCGCAGTGCGGCGCTTGGTGAAGGAGTACCCGGCAGCCAGCACTCCGGCCACTCCGCACCCGGCCATGATCTTCAAGATAGCGCCCGCGGAGATATCCGGGAACAGCACGGCCGCGGTCAAGATCACCGACAGAGCGACCAGGAGGCCAACCACCGCCGTGGTGAACGTGTTGGTCTTCGGCCCGTTCACCCACGGCCCCAGCACCTGCTTGTCGTTGCACAGCAGCAGCAAGAACACCGATGCGCTCGGCAACAGCACCCCGGCCAGGGTCTGCACGCCTTCGGTCAGCAGCCCCAGCGGCGAGCCGGGGATCAGTACGATCGCCGCGGCGGCGGCCACCAGACCGGCGTAGACGGCGTAGAAGCCCTTCGCGCCTCCCACCCCGCGGTGCAGCGAGTGCTTCATCCCCAGCACGTCGCCGATCGCGTAGGCGGTGGACAAGGAGACCGCGAACGCGCCGATGATCGAAGCGTCCAGCAGCGCGATCGCGAACAGCACTCCGGCGACCTTGCCCGCCTTGTGCTCCAGCCCCGTCGCGATGCCGGCGGTGTCGGTGAACTGGCCGAAGCCGTGCGTGGCGGCGAACGCGGCGGCGGTGAAACCCATCATTGCCGCTGCCCCGATGACCACTACGACGACGCCGAGCCACAGGTCGGCCTTCTCATAGCGCATGAACCGCGGGGTGATCCGCTTGTCGATGACGTAGGACTGCTGGAAGAACAGCTGCCACGGGGCCACAGTGGTGCCGACGATCCCGATGATCAGCAGCATCACGGTGGACAACTGCCCGGTGCCGCCCGGCATGTTCGGGACCACGAAATCATGGGCCATCTGGGAGGCGGCCGGGTGGACCATGAAGTAGATCGGCACCAGCAGCAGCGAGGCCGCGCACAGCACGATGGCGATCCGCTCGAACCGCCGGAAGCTGCCGGTGAACGCGGAGGCGATGATGATCCCGGCCGCGAGCACCACCGCGGCGGTCGTGGGCAGGCCCAGATACCCTGCCGCCAAGGTGATGCCAATGAACTCCGTCACCAGGGTCAGCGCGTTGAGCAGGAACAGGTCGATCACACTGAACGCGCCCCAGAACTTCCCGAACCGCTCCAGGATCAGCCGCGCATGCCCCACCCCGGTGACTGCACCGAGCCGCAGCACCATCTCCTGGTTCACGTACAGCACCGGCACCAGCAGCAGTAGCGTCCACAGCAGGTGGGTGCCGTAATTCTGGCCGGCCTGCCCGTAGGTGGCGAATGCGCCGGCATCGTTGTCGCCGACCATCACGATCAGTCCCGGGCCAATGATCGCCAGCAACGTCTTCAGCTTCGCCGACAACCCGGTGCGGGGCGTGGTGTCGTCCAACCGTATGGTGCCCAACGCGCCGCGGATGTCACCGACGTGCGCGTCATCCAGCACCGCCGCACGCAACGCCGGGGTATTGGTCGCCGGGGTATTGGTCAGAATGTCAGTCATGGTGCGCCTCCCAGCCCCCCAGTCGGGGGAGGTCAGGGGCACGCTGCAGCCACCACCCCTGCACGTCGGCGCGTGCAGACAACTACCCGAAGCGGTCAAGGCATTACGGGCAGTCAAGGCATGCGGGCGGGCGAGGCCGCCAGGACTCCGCGCAGGGGAGGTGGTTACCGCGTACCGAAAGAATGCGAGGACAAGCGGGATGTGGGCCAACTGTGACCCGGACTACTGCAACTGCAGTCCATGTCTCTCGCCTCCTTCCGGTCGGGACGCATATGGTCTGCGTCTACGTCGACTCAGCAAGGAGCGGACCGGCTCAATACGGCCGGTTCACCCCAACTCGTCAGAGCTTTGGCACTTCACGGCGTAATCCCCTTGCGAGG
>JAFAUH010000270.1 GCA_019243445.1 Streptomycetaceae bacterium
TCCGATCCGGGTCGCGCTTCGACCCGCAGCTCACGCAGCAACGCCTCCTCACCCACACCCTCGCCACCGGCCAGCCCCAGCATCCGCTCCTCGGAGACGTGCTGCGGCACGTCCTCGGGAAGTCGCAGTACTTCTTCCGGCCGTCCCTTACGGGCGGTGAGCGGGACATTCCGCTGCACGGGCTGTGCGTTCGCGTCGAAGATGTGCTGAAGGCCGGTCTTTTTGTCGATGACGGAGAACCCCTCCGGCACCCGCTTGGCCCACTCGCCCTCCAGATGCCCGAAGGTGTACCTCCCCTTCAGCTCCTCCGGGATGACCAGCTTGCGGGCACGCAGGACTCCGTCCTCACCGCGCACGAACTGCGCCCGCAGGCGGGAGAGCGGATCCCCCTCGCCCATGCCGCGCAGTGACAACCGCATGCGCTGCAAGACGTTGTCCGAGCTGTAGTTCCACGTATCCCCGGCGCCGCGCCGGGCCTTGACCACCAAGCTCCCGTCGATCTCCCGGGTGAAGTTGTAGTACTTACCTGAAGCGGCACCGTCCCGGCCGACGATCCCCAGCAGCCCGCCTTCAGCAGTGTCCACCCGCAAGGAGTCCGACGTCCCCGGCAGCGCCACATCCAAAGACTTCGCGACAGGATGCGGAACGGACTGCGCGACGGGCTCCGCCTCAGCGGCACGGGTAGCCTGCTTCGCCCGGTCCTCCACCCCCGGGAGGTGTTCGAAGCGGTCGAGCGACTCCGTCAGCACGCGGTGAAGCGGACTTGTCTCCAGATGCCCGAACGGCTGGGCATCCGCCCGCACTTCTTCCTCGATCGCGCCAGGCCGCTCCTCAAGGCCGGGCACACGGTTCACCAGCGGCTGCGACTCAGGCGCACGGGCCGCCCCTGAAACCGACGACTCCGCCCGCTGCGAGGCACCGCCCACCCCGCCTTGCAACCGCATACCGCCGCGCTCGGCGGCGATGGCACGGGCCACTTCTCCCGCCGCGGCCTCACCGCCGGTATGCAGCGCGTACGCCACCCGGCCCACTTCCATCCGCTGCCTCAACCGCAGCAACTGCGACTCCGCATCGGTACCCACCACGAGCCGCTCACCCGCGATCGACTGCAAGATCCCGCTCGCCTGCCGGTACAACTGCTCCTGCTGCTCTTGCGGCAGCTCCGCCAGCAGCCCTGTCATCTCGCGGTGCGAGATGAGCTGCTCCCCGGCCTGGGCTTGGTGGTCGCGCGGCGCAAACGGGCCGTGCTGCAGGTCCCACCGGTTCCGCTGGAGCCGGAAGTTGTCGAACAGCGGAGTGCCGCCGCGTTCCAGTCCCCAGTGCCAGCCGTCCCGGTCCAGCCGCACCTTGGCGGTCTGCCCCTCCATCACCTGGCCGGACGGATCGTGCCACACAGCCTCTCGGCGAGCGAAGTCGACCTGCCAGCCGCCTGTGAACTCCCCCTCTTTGTTCAGGACCGGGACGTATTCCTCCACCGGCTTGCCGGTGGAGGACTCGACCAGCAGCCAGGGCCGCTGCTCCCGCTCCTCCACCGGCGCGATCAAGACGTTGCCGCCCTTTTGCCGGGTGGCCTTCCAGTCCACTCGCTGGTTGCCGGACGCGTTGACCAGCTCTGCTTCACCGTTTTCCTTCAGGCGCAGGTGGTGGTCACCGGACAGCGGCAAGTCCCGGTGCAACAGCAGGCCACCGAAGCCGTAATCGCGGCGGATGCCGGTGGCGGGCGCGGTGAGCCTGAACCCGTCGGGCCTGCCCTCGAGATGGAACCGGTTCTTCACCTCGAGCGGCCCGGCCAGCTCGTACTGCCGTGTGTTGCCCGGGGGATTGCGCCGCTCGATCACTCGCAGCGAGCGCAGTTCCTCTTCGGTGCCACGCCCGCCCAGCGGCAAGTCCCTAAGGAAGAGCAAGCCGTCGCTGTCGTAGCGGTACTCCCCGAAGCGGTTGCCGCCGCCGGGCCAGGGCAGCCGCACCCTAAGACCCTGCTCATCGCGGGCGAACTCCGCAGGAGCATTGAGGCGGCCGAACCCGTAGCCCAGCGACTCCAGCCGCAGTCCGGGCTCCTCGACGGGCGCGGTCACCCGCAAGACGGTACCGCCAACCGAGACCACGTAGGCGATCTGGGGACGGTCAGGGCGCAGCGCAGGGGTGGGCAGCGGCGCGGGTGTCCAGTCCGGCTGGATGGTGTTGCTGTGTTCGGCGCCCCGCCGTGCCGCTGTCGTCGTCCACTCCGGCCTTGTCGACTCGGGCAGCGCAGGACGCCGGAACACCTCCGTCTCTGGGAAAGCGCGGTCGCGGAACAGCGTCAGGCCGTCCCCGCCTTCCACGCGCAACAGTTGTCCGGCCAGCTCGTTGCCGCGGGCGTCGAGGACCGGGGCGTTGTTGAGGAGAGCGATTATTTCGCGCTCGGGGATAGTGGGATCGTCCACGACATGGGTGATCCGCGCGTAGGTGAGCTTGCCGCGCGTCTTGGGCAGGGCGACGGTCTCAGTCATCAGGTGCCCGTCGCGCACGTCGTAGACCAACTGCTCCAGCGGCGCGGTAGAGCGTGCGGTCCGTGACAGTGCCACCTTGTGCTCGTCCAGGGACTGCACCTGCCAGTCGGTGCGCACCTTGCCGGCGTGGTCGACGATCTGCAGCGGGCGGCCCGGCTCGCGCAGGTCGGTGCGCAGGTATCCCCAGTCCCCCCGCAGCCGGATATCACGCACGGTGTTGACACCATCAGCGGTGAAGAAGTACCGGTGGCCGCGCCAGGCGTCCTCGGCGACGAACCGGCCCACCGCAGCATCAGCAGCGCCGATGGGGCTCTCCTCGATCGTCTTGACATCGAAGCGCACCATCGCGTCGGGTCTGCCGCCCAGCCGGAACGAGAGCACCTCCCGCTCCCCTTCGAAGGTGCGGCCGACAACCGCCTTGAGCTGCGACAAAGCAGGCGGCGGGTTCTCCAGCCAGTACTCACGCGAAATCCAGCGCCCCTGCTGGTCGAACGCAGTCGTCAGCCGGGACTCCGCATGCCACACCTCGAACCCGCCACCGTCGCCGTGCGGGAAGACAGTGTGCGCGGCGAGCTCACGCGGACCTTCCGCACCCGAACGCAAGTACTCACGCAGCGCATCACGCGCCTCGGTGAAGACCTTCTCGTACTCGGCATTCCGCACCCGCGCCGACTCCAGCGGATCAGGATGCTGGAACAACACATGCCCACTGTCACTGGAAGAGACCAGGCTAAGGCCACCGTCCAACCGGGCCTTGACCACAGCCGTAGCATCGACGCCGGCAAGCGGATTTCCTTCGGCATCAAGACGGACAGCAGTCCCCGACTCGTGTCGGATCGCCCAGTACTCGACGCGCTCACCCGGCACGCCGACGATCTCCTCCACCACCCGACCGGTACGCGAGTCGACCACACGCCGCCCCTCAAGCGGCCGCTCAGCCGAGGGCAGTTCAGGCACCAAAACGCTGCGGTCACCACCAAGATGCTCCAACCGCAACCCGCCCTCGACAACAGGCACACCCCTGGCGTCCAAGAGCGTAGGTGCCCCACCCACCTCACGCGCATCCAAACGCAGATAACCCAAACTCGCCTCAAGCCGCCGGTCAATGACCGCCAAAGTCCCCACCGAAGTGAAGTGATAACGGTCGCCCGACCCGCTGTCGACGATCTGAAGCTCAGCACGAAGACTGTCAGCCAACTGCGAGTCAGTAGGCGCGACACGGAACTGCCGCAAAAGCACCTCACTGCCCGCCAAGTGATAAAGATCGCCCTCCGCAGCGTGGCTCACCACCACCCGCAGCCCCATCAACTCCTGAGGAAGCTCATGGAGAAGGAAGTCATGGGCAACCACATTCAACGCGGCATCGAACTGCACACCGAACTCACTGGCAGCATCGAAAACCCGCCAGCCACCGCCTTGTACCACAGCCTCGATCGTGAAACTGCCGTGCTCGACGACACCGATCTCCCCCGGAGCGTGCGCGACCAGATGGGCATCAAGGGCCTGCCGAGCCTGCTGGGTAAACGCCTCCAAAGCCGAAGCCCGCGCAGTGTGGGAGACAACAGCCTCCAGACCATGCTCCCGCAAAGGGATCACAGCCTCCGGCAAAAGCGACTCCACCCGAAGAGGACCAACCGGAGCAAGCGAGACATGCGCCTCATCAAGAGTATCGATGAGATGCCGCAACCCCTCAAAAGACACCGAACCACTCAGATCGGCAACCTCACCACTGCCGATCCGCACCTCACCATCAACAAGGCCCTGCAACCGCGCCTGATGCAAAATGGCCTTGAAGTCCTCCTCAGCATGCTGAAGAGACGGCAAAGCATTGAACTCCAGCGCATCCCTGCCCTCCGACCCGGTCAACGCCAAAGTACGGTCAGCAGGACGCAACTGCGTCACGACACGAGCCTCGCCGTCCGCCACCCAACGCATCCCCGTAGCCGGATCAGCAAGCGAGAACCCACCCGGCAACCGAAGCGCCCACTCACCCTCCAACGGGGCCACAACAAGACCCTCCGCACCACCAGGAGCATCAACCAGCTCCACCACACGCCCCTGCGGCACCTGACGAATCCGAACAACCAACCCCTCCGGCAACTGCTCAGCCGCCCCACGGGCAACCGGCACTTCCGCCTCACGCAAGTCACCATTGGGAGCCAGCCGCCACGTAAAGGCAAACCCCTCACCACGCTGACGCACCACAACCTCGGCAAGCGCCCCGGAACCCTCACGCAGATACTCAAGATGAAGCGCACCCTCATCCACAACCGAGGGCAACTCCCCACCCCTCAAATCAAAACGCACATACTGCGCACTGCCCGGCAAACGGATGTCATGAGACTCCCCACTGCGATCCGCAGCAAGATTCCAACGGTTGTCCGCAGAATCGGTGACGACGAAACCACCATCCTCCCGAAGGAAAACCTCACGATCAGCCACCACCTGTCCGGTAACCGCATCCACCAACTCCGCACGCCCAAGCACCTCCTCCCCCGGCTCAACCGCAGCAACCTGTATCCGGTAACGCTCAAGACCAGGAACCAAAAGCGCCCCCTCATGCCCACCCTCAGCAAGATGCGGCTGCGGGACAGCGTCCATGGCGGTGACGCTCTCTTCGTGGGTGCCCGCCTGCCGGATCTCGGTCGGCCCCGTGGGCTCCGAGTGCGCCACCAGGTCGGCGTGGGCCTGCAGGTCGGCCACCGGTACGCCGGATTCTTCCGCGATCTGGTCCAGCTGCTCCGGGAGTTCGGGCCACCTCTGCTTCTCGCGCTGCTCGCCCTCCTGCCCGAGGAGCTTCATCGACTTACGCTGCCTCGGCGTCAGCTTGAGGTCGTTCCTCGACTCCCACCGCATGAGCTGCTCGTCTGTCAACGACATACGCCCGGATTGAGACTCCTGCATGCTGTGCAGCCTTTGGAACGCGGCGGCGATCTGCGGGTCCTCTTCCTCATCCGACAGAGCGTGCTCGGAGATCTCACCGTCGGCGGAGGAGACCGGCTCGGGGCGTTCGACCTCCAGCACGCGCCCGTTGTGGGCGTCGATCACGATCCGCGTCGGCGCTCCCTCCTCGCCGGCGGTGCGCGTCAAGGCGATCCGGCCATCGCCAAGAAGCTCTGCATGCAAGGCCGCCACCTGTACGCCGTTCAGGTCGACCACCTCGACGGCATGACCACCGGCGGCCTCGACGCGCAAGAAAGCCACGTCCGGGTTTTCCGCCGCCAGCTCTCCCAGGTTCATTCCGTGGCCGAGCTCTATTTCTTGCGGCGTCAAGTGTTCGCGGATCATCTCGCCCAGATCCGGGTGCCCCAGGGGAAGCGACACTTCCCGCGATACCAAGCGCGCATCGGAGCCTGCGCCGAGGTGGTAGTGGAAGCGGGCTCCCGTGCCCTGATCGACGAGGGTGAAGGCGACTCGCTCGTCATGGGCCATGCCCTCGGGCACCCGCCCCAGACGGAACCGTTCCTGCGCGGCGGCCGACCCCTCCAGGGTGAATTCCCGTCCCTGCGGACGGGGTCGCTCGATGACCCGCAGCTCGCCGAGGAGCGTCTCGTGCCCGCTGCCCGCGCCGCCGGTCAGCGGCATGGACCGGACTTCGCCCGTGGAGGCGTGTTCGCCTTCCAGCCAGGCGACGTGGCCGTCCTGTGTGCCGGGCCGCTCGAACAGGATCCGTGTCGGCTCGCCGCCTTGGCCCTGGCGCACCACCCGTACCCCGCCGTCGTCGGCGATCTGCAGCACGCCGCGGTCGAGCTTGC
>JAFAUH010000130.1 GCA_019243445.1 Streptomycetaceae bacterium
GGCCAGCGGTACTTGATCCAGCACTCAGCCGGCAGCGGCAAGTCCAACTCCATCGCCTGGCTGGCGCACCAGCTGGTCGGTCTCGGCGCTGACGACTCGCCCGTCTTCGACGCGGTGATCGTGGTGACCGACCGGATCAACCTGGACACGCAGATCGAGCGTACGGTCAAGGCGTTCACGCAGGTCCGTGCCCTGGTCAAGCACGCCAACAAGTCGAAGGACCTGCGCGAGGCCCTGGCCAACGGCACGAAGATCGTGATCTCCACGGTCCAGAAGTTCCCGGTGATCCTGCAGGACATCGGCGATGCGCACCGTGACCGGAAGTTCGCGATCATTATCGACGAAGCGCACTCCGGGCAGGGCGGCAAGACCACACACGCGATGAGCAGCGCGCTCGGTGCCGCGTCGGAGGACGTCGAGGAAGAGACGACCGAGGACCGGATCAACAAGATCATCGACAGTCAGAAGCTGCTCGCCAACGCCAGCTACTACGCGTTCACCGCTACGCCCAAACCCCGGACACTCGGCTACTTCGGCCGGGAGGGTGAGGACGGGCGCAAGCACCCCTTCCACGTCTACACGATGCAGCAGGCGATCGAAGAGGGCTTCATCCTCGATGTCCTGAAGAACTACACGACGGTCGAGAGCTACTACAAGCTCGTCAAGTCAGTGGAAGACGACCCTGAGTTCGATGCGAAGAAGGCCGCGAAGAAGCTGCGTCGCTATGTCGAGGGGCACAGCCACGCGATCCAGGCCAAGGCGTCGATCATGGTCGACCATCTATTGGACAACGTGATCCGTCCCCGGAAGATCGGCGGCAAGGCCCGTGCCATGGTCGTGGCCGACGGCGTCCCGCGGGCGCTCGCCTACTACTCCGCCATCAACTCGTACCTGAAGAAGCTGGGCAGCCCCTACCGGGCGATCGTCGCGTTCTCCGGTGAGCACGAGTTCGGCGGTACGAACGTCACCGAGGCGAGCCTCAACGGCTTCCCGAGCAGCGCGATCGAGACGACGTTCCGCAAGGACCCGTACCGGATCCTGGTCTGCGCAGACAAGTTCCAGACGGGATACGACGAACCGCTTCTCCACACCATGTACGTGGACAAAACCCTGTCCGATGTGCGGGCGGTGCAGACCCTCTGCCGACTCAACCGCGCCCACCCGGACAAGCACGACGTCGCGATCCTCGACTTCTACAACAAGACCGACGGCATCCAGAAATCCTTCGCGAAGTGGTACCGCACCACCGTGCTCGCAGACACCGTCGACCCCAACACGCTCCACGACCTTCGCGCGGTCCTCGACGGGGCCGGGGTCTACGACCGCGAGGACGTAGACCAGTTCGTCGAACTGTTCCTCGCCAAAGAACCCCGCTCGTGCCTGGAAGCCCTGCTCGACCAGCTTGTCGTCGCCTATCGGGAGCTTGACAGCGAGGATCAGCAGGTCGAGTTCAAAGGCACGGCCAAAACGTTCGTCCGCACCTACGACTACCTGGCCGGCATCCTCCCCTACCGCAATCCCGAGTGGCTGAAGCTGTCCATCCTGCTGACCTTCCTCATTCCCAAACTTCCCGCCCCGATCGAGGAGGACCTCTCCCGCGGCATCCTGGAAACGGTCGACCTCGACAGTTACCGAGCCGAGCAGCAGGCGGCGATCAACATCACCCTCAGGGAGGAAGACGCCGAGCTGACGGCCACCGCCCCCACCTCCATAGGCCACCGGCCCGAGCCGGAGCTGAAGCCCGCATCCGTCATCCTTGAGGAATTCAACCAGCTCTTCGGCAACATCCCCTGGTCCGACAAGGACCGGACACGGCACCTGATCTCCGTGGAGATCCCGGCCAAGGTCCGGGAGGACAAGGACTACGTCAATGCCCAGCGGTACAACGACGAGCAGAACGCCCGGGTCGAAAGCGACGCTGCCGTACAGCGGGCGATCGCTACTTTCCTGAGGTCCGACACCGAGCTATACCGCCAGTTCGCCGGCAATCCCACGTTCAAGCGGTGGCTGACCGAGACGGTGTTCCGCGAAACATACGATCCCGCAGCCGCTGAGCATGACGCCCTTTCCGGGCCGACCGGGCACTCGGAGAGCTAGAGTCATCGGCATCTGAGCTTGCAGAGCACCAAGATGGCACTTCAGGCAGCAAACTTGCCGCGGATCGCTCTGCCCCGCAATCACACCGCCCTGACCAGATGCTCCGCCCGCTCCAGATGCTCCATCACCGCCTTGGAGTCCGGACCGAACAGCAAAATCACGCAGGGCGCGTGGGGCGAGATCGGCGATGCCACCAGCTGCACACGCGCCGACATCGCCCCACACGCTCTGCGCCATCTCATGCCCGGCTCCTCGGATCCATCCCACGTGCCGCTGCCGCCCCACCGGCGACCGCCGAGACCGACCCAAGCACCGTCCCACGCGCGTGTACGCCCCACGCCCCGGCGTATAGACGCTCGGCATCGCCCCCAGTTGCTGGTCTACGGGGTCCCGGCAGTATCGGCGGAATTTTCAACGGATAAGCAGGTCAGCGGCCTGGTGATGCTTCAGAAACTGAGGATCAGGTCGATCCTGTGACCTGCATTGCCGTTGTTTTGTGCGAGTAGGAACCACGCAGAGAGTGCAGTTTGGTGTCACATGATTTGACGCCACTTCCTGTGACGGTGATCGATTTTTGAGGATCTTGTCCGCAAGGGAAATGACGAACGCCCAGTTCACCGGCTCGACGGTTGACGCCGATCGGTGTCAGGCAACGGGATGGGTGCCAGGCGGGGGCCGTGGGGGCCGGCGGCGGACTGTGCACCGTCAGTCGTGGGGTGGCAGGTGCCCGATCTGGTGGTCGGCGATGCTGAGGGCTTCGTCGACGAGGCGGCGCAGGTGCCCGTGGCGCAGGCCGTACACAACCCGGCGGCCCTCCTTGCGGGTAGTCACCAGTCCGGCGAGCCGCAGCCGGGCCAGATGCTGACTGACTGAAGTGCGGGTGGCCTCAGTGGTCTCCGTCAAGGTGGTGACGTCGGCCTCGCCTTCACCGAGCCGCCGCAGCAGAGCGAGGCGGGTGCGGTCGGCGAGCAGCCCAAGCACCTCCACGGCCACCGCAAGGCGCCCGCTTTCGTCTCGCTCCTGCGAGGCATGCGCACCTGATAGATGCATGCGTGCATTCATATGCACATAATGGAGGGATAGCCGTGCCGGCGTCCAGTGCGACCCGGCACTCTTCCGCGAAAGGTGCGCGACCGTGAGCGAGCAGTCCCACACCCACGAGCCGCATGGCCAGCACGGCCACGGTGACCACGACCACCCGCATCCGCACGCCGCCGGCCATCACGACCACGGACGCGGTCATGATCACGGTGGTGGCCGGTGGGCGCGGCTCAAGCACCAGCTGGCGCACATGGTCACCCCGCACAGCCATGAGGCGATGGACAAGGTCGACTCGGCGATGGAGACCTCCCGAGAGGGCATGCGTACGCTCTGGCTGTCGCTGGGGATCCTCGGGCTGACGACCGTCATCCAGGCCGTGATCGTGGTCGTGTCCGGGTCGGTTGCACTGCTGGGCGACACCATCCACAACGCCGCCGACGCGCTGACCGTGGTCCCGCTCGGCATCGCCTTCGCACTCGGCCGTCGGTCCGCGAACCGCCGCTACACTTACGGCTATGGCCGCGCAGAGGACCTGGCCGGCGTCGCGATCGTGCTGACCATCGCCGCCTCCTCCGCGTTGGCCGCCTACGAGGCCAGCGACCGCCTGCTGCACCCGCGCGACATCACCCACCTGTGGGCGGTCGCCATCGCCGCGGTGGTCGGGTTCATCGGCAACGAGTGGGTCGCCCGCTACCGGATCACCACCGGCCGCAAGATCGGCTCCGCCGCCCTGGTCGCCGACGGCCTGCACGCCCGCACCGACGGCTTCACCTCCCTCGCCGTCCTCCTCGGCGCCGGGGGCGTCGCGATCGGCTGGCGCTGGGCCGACCCCGTCGTCGGCCTGCTCATCACGCTCGCGATCTTGATGGTGCTCAAGGATGCCGCCCGCGAGGTCTACCGCCGCCTGATGGATTCCATCGACCCCGCCCTCGTTGATGCCGCCGAGACCGCACTGCGCGATGTCGACGGGATACTCGGCGTCGGCCAGGTCCGGATGCGCTGGATCGGCCATGCGCTGCGGGCCGAGGCCGACATCGTCGTCGACCCGCACCTGACCATCGTCGCCGCCCATCAGGTGGCGGTCGCCGCCGAGCATGCCCTTATCCACGCCGTCCCCCGGCTGACCGCCGCCACCGTCCATACCGACCATCTGCCGCACGGCGCCGACCCGCACGCCCCGCTCAGCCACCACCACGCCGCCTGAAAGGCGCGCCGGCGCCTGGTCCAGCGTCACAGCCATCTCTCCGGTGCAGCACTGCTGTGCACGGCGATCCTCGCGCGCGGCGACTCTCATAAATGGCCAAATGAGAAGTCGTCGCCGCCACCCCGGGCGGTGTCCGGTTTGTCCGGCCTTCCGGTTCTCAATTGGGTTCTTGGAATGCTTTCTCGGAACATCCTCCTGCCGGTAGCTTTCGAGGCATGACCGACGAGGAGTTCGACGCCCCCGCCGCCATCGAGCGCCACCCGTGCCCGACCTGTGACGTCCCAGCCGGGTCGGCCTGCCGTACCGGCGCCGGGAAGACCGCGGTGAAATACCACACCCGCCGCCTCCAGCTCGTGCCCCGCGTCGCCGAGGAACTCCACGTCCTCACCCCGCCCGACCGCAGCCCCGGCAAACGCTGGGCCCTTGGCCCCGAACCCGACGGGGCCGAGCCCACCGAGGAGGCCGCGCCGCTGGCGGCGGGGATCACGGCGGTCCGCATCGGCTACGCCCGCTGTAGTACTGCTACTCAAGAACTCCAGTCCCAGCTCGACGCGCTGGAGCCGGTCTGCTTCGAGGTGTTCCACGAGAAGGTCTCCACCCGGGTCAAGGTCTGGCCCCAGTACGAAAAGGCCGTCGCGATGGCCCGCCGCTTCAAACGGCTTCACCCAACCGTCTAGGTCATCCTGACCGTCCACGAGTTCCGCCGCCTCGGCCGCGGCACCGACCTCCTCGTCACCGTCGAGGACCTGCGCAAGGCCGGCATCGCCCTGGAGTTCCTCAGCGGCCCCATCACCGGCCTGTACGACCCCGGCGACCGGCACGGCCAGGGCGCCATCCTCTTCGGCGTCCTGGCCGCCCTGTCCGGCGCCGAACGCACCTACACCCGGGAGAAGACCCTGGAAGGCCAGGAATCCGCCCGCAAGCGCGGCCGCACCGGCGGCCGGCCCCCTTCCCTCGACGCCGACCAGATCGAGTACGCCCTCACCCTGCGCGCCAAGGGCACCCCCATGAAGGAAATCCAGCAGAAGACCGTCATCACCCGGGGCAAGCACAAGGGAAAGCACCCCAGCCTGCCCACCCTGTACCGCACCCTCGCCGAAGCCGCCGCACAAGGAACGGACGCATCACCACGACCGCGCGCTTGACCTGCTACGCGACCAAGATCAATCTCACCGATACTGGCTGTTCCGTTGGTACCACGGCCGGGTCAGACGCTGACAGGGTGGCCGGCCGAGCTCGTCGTGAGGAAGGACTGGGCTGAAAGGACGTTAGGCGGATGGGCCGGGCGCGGGCAGTGCGGGCGGTGCGGGATTCTGGAATGGCCTGCCGGGGGTGATGTGGAGCGGGCTTTTGGCCTCTGCCCAGTACGCCAGGTAGGACGCCAGCGTTGCCTCGGCCGCGGCCGTCGCCATGTCGCACAATCCGCCGCGTGCGAAGAGCCGGCCGGCCTCAAGGGCGTGCCAGATGTTCTGCGCGAGCCCGGTGGTGGCCCCGGAGAACGCGGAGGCTGCCGTCCCCCACATACCGGCCTGCAAGGCATCGGTACCGGTACGGGGCTGGCCGTCCACCCCGAAGAGCGCCGCGTCGGCTGCGTTGGTCACGAAGCCGGTTATTGCGCCCAGTGCCAGGGAGTTGAAGTAAGCGTAGGTGGCGGCGCGCCAGCGTGCCGGGAACTGACGCGCGGCGAGGTCGGTGTCCCAGTCGTCGGTCAGCAGCTTCCGGGAGAAGTTCTGGCTGACTCCTCCGTCGAGACTGGCCAGGCCGACCTTGATCTTCCCGAGTCGTGTGGTGCCGTAGGCGGCGTCCACACTGCTGGTGAGGGTACCGGCAACGGCGCCGTTGAAGAGAGCCTTCTCCACATCCCCAGTCTTGACTCGGTGGTGTTCGAGTTCGGTGGCCAGGAGTGTGCCGGCGAAGTTCAATGTGAAACTGCTGCTGAAGCCGAACAGTTGGGATCGCACCTGCCGCAGCCACATGGGCATCTCCACCGACGCCCCGCCCCGGGCGCCCATCCACGGCGCCACCCAGACGTCGCGCAGGGTCCGGCAGATGCCCGCGAATTCACTGGCGAGTCCCAGGTAGCC
Source organism: Streptomycetaceae bacterium (assembly GCA_019243445.1). Lineage (GTDB taxonomy): Bacteria > Actinomycetota > Actinomycetes > Streptomycetales > Streptomycetaceae > Streptantibioticus_B. Next base: position 6,427 of record JAFAUH010000130.1, read on the forward strand.
GACCTCCCGGCCGATCAGCCGCCAACTGCGGTGGCCGTCCAGGCCCACCTCGCCGCCGACCGGCGGCAGGCCGGCGAACTCCGTTATTTTCGCGGTGTGCCACCGGCTCAAGGCATCGGTACGCCATACCCACCCGTTGAAGGTGCGCTGTTCCACCAAGCGCTCGCCCACGTACTCCCGCCACAGGCGGTACTGGTGGGCGATCTCCCGGTAGCGGCCGGTCTCGGCGTCCACCTGCTTGCGCTCGCGGAACACCTTGCCCGCCTCGAACTCCTTCCACACCTGCCGGTCGACGGTCACCCCGGTGGCTGGCTGGAAGTGGTGGGCTGTCTCGGCCAGCAGGCCGGTGACCGTGCGGGGCCGCGGTGACTCCTCCGGCACCGGGGCTGGCACCGGGGCCGGCGGCGGGGTCGGCTCGTCGGGCACGGTGTAGGTGAACTCACGGACCCGGCCGCCCCGGCGGAACCGGACCTCCACGCCGTCGATGGTGTCCGACCAGTGGCCTTTGGCGAAGTCGGTGTAGACGCGGACACCGGAAGAGTGCACGGTTTTGTCGGCGCTGATGCGCTGCCAGGTCCAGGTGCCGTCCGGCATCCGGACCGCGTTGATCCAGGTGTCACCGCGGTCGGTGGCGTTCCGCTCACGCACCGGGATGTCCGCTTTGCCGGGCGTGCGGACGAGGTCGATGTAGGAGTCGTCCCAGGTGCTGGAGAACGGCGAGCCGCGGTTTTGCCTGCGGATGCCCTGAGCTGTGACGGTGCCGTCCGGTTGATAGGACGTCCAGGTCCACGTGGTCCGTACCGGGCTGCCGTGCGCCTCGATGTACATCTGCCCCCAGCGGTCGCGGCGTCCGGTGATCTGCATCCAGGGGTTCTTCTCCACCCACACCCCGGAGGGGTCCGTGGCGGGTGCGTCCCGCCTCGGGTATGCGACGAGGTACTCGCGCACACGCGTTCCGTGCCCGCGCCGGGCGATGCGTTCGACGCCGGCGGAGTCGGTGAAGATATCCGCCCACTCGTCCTTGCCTTCCACATAGCGGATGCCGGACGACACCTCGCCGACGGCGTCGGCGCCCTTGCTGTCCTGCCACAACAGCCGGTAGGGATAGGGCTGGTGCTTGTCGCGGTGGAAGTCCGGTGCTGGAGCCCACTTGTCGGGGTCGGTCGCGCTGCGGCCCACCTCGATGATCCGGCCGTTCTCCAGCTTGCGGCTCTCGCGCACCAGCCGCCCGTACTCGTCGATGTCGCGCCAGCTTCCGCCGGTCGCCAGCAGCCGCACGCCGTGCAGCGTGGCGCCGCACGCCGAAGTCTCCGTCCACCGGTACGGGCGCAAGAGCGAGTCGCCCGTGAAGAGGTTGCCGAAGAACCCCTCGAAGGGGTTGGCGCCGGTGCGTTTCTTCCAGAAGAACGCGGGGGGTCGGGTTTCCGAGATCCGCACGACCTTCAACGTGGCGCCGCCCGCGAGGCGTTCGCGCCACTCGCTCTTCGGAATCGCCGGGGGGCCCTGGGCGGCGTACTCCACCGGGTCGGCCCGCCACGTCCCGGTCGGCTCGTCGCGTACGAGCGCGTGCTCGAGATAGCGGCGGCTGCGGTGGGGGGTGGTCAGCGGCCAGGTGTCGCCGTAAGTCTGGGCGATGGCGTCCTTGCTGGTGACCAGGTCGCGGTAGGTGTCTTTGAAACCGATGCGGCTGCAGGTCCAAGTGCGCGTCCCGCACAGCGCCGCCTTGCCGTTTTCGTCGAAGCGCTGCCAGGTCCAGCTGCCGTCCTCGCGCTTCTCAGCGCGGATAAGGCCGCCGTCCAGTCCTTTGGTGTAGTGACGGATCTCGTAGCCGTAGAACGGGCGCCAGGAGTCGGTCAGCGTGTCGCGGTAGGTGAGCAGGTCGTAGTGCCAGGTGCGGGTGCCGTGCCGCAGTACCCGGCCGGTGGCGGCGTCGAACTCCGTCCAGTAGCCCCGGCCACTGCGGTCCCGGTCGAGGTGGAGTGTCCGGCCGCCGTCCAGCAGTTCCCGCTCGAACAGCACGACGTCGCCCTCGACGCCCGCCGGTACCGTGAGCATGAGCTGTCCGGTCGGGGAGGTCTTCACCTCGGCCTGATCGAACCGCCCGGCATACCGGGTGCCGACGGCGCCCACCCTGACAGCGGTACCTGCCGCATGGTCGATCTGCCAGTACGCCCCGGTGCGCTTACCGTACCTGCCGCGGATGGCGACCGTCTCGGCCGACACCTTCCCGGTCGCGGCCTCGACGACCCGGCGCTCGCACGGCGGTGGGGCGGCCGGTGACGCCGAACGCGCCCCGACCGCGACCCCGCTGTCCCCCGGCACCGCCGACATCCGTTCCACCGGCATCCCACCGCCCGCCGGTACCAGCAGCGGCTCGCTCAGCTTCCCCGCCGTGCCCTGCGCCCACTCCACAGACCCAGGATGGAAGCCCACCAGCTCGTGCAGTAGTCCGGGGACCTCCACACCAGCTCGCGCCGCCCGCGCCCCATGCCTCGTCCAGCCCGTGCCCAGCGCCCGCGCCGCGCCGGTCAGCGACGCCCGCTTCCACATCACCTCCCAGGCACCACGGAATCCGAACCGCGCCATCTCATGGAACGTCATCGGCGTGAACAACGCCCCGGCCACCCGGGTGACGATCACCATCCCGTACGCGGCGACCCGGCCCAGCCCCCACTCCCCGGCAACCCGCACCACACCCGGATACCGCGCCACCGTCGAGGCGAAGTCCCGCCCCACCGCGCCCGAGGCGGCCTTCCCCACACTCCACACCCCACCTGGTGCCTTCACCAGCAGACCCGGAACCGCGGTCAGCCCCCACCGCACCACCCCCGGTAACACCTCCACCGCACGCCAGGCCACACTCCCCGCGCCGACCACCGCACCCCTGCCGCCTGCCGCGCTCCGTGTGGCGAACGCCCGGAACGTGACAGGCGAGGACAGCACGTCCACCGCCCGGCCGCCCGCCCGCGCCGCACCTCCCAGCAGCGCCCACGCCCCCGCCCCTACCGACTCCAGCTCGAACAGACCCCGCGTCTGCGGCAGCATCACCCCCAGCGCCCCCATCAACAGACCCGTCCAGCCGGTGCGATGCCCGGCGAAGTCCACCGCGGTCATCGTCAGTGCCGCCGCTCCCGCCGCGAACGCCGCAAGACCCACCGGACCGTCCACCACCACCGATAACAGCGCCAGCCCCAGCGCCGTAATCTCCAGGGTCTTCTCCACCCCCGTCCAGATCCGCTCGAACAGACCCTCCACCTCGACGGGTTGAGAAATCATCTCCGCCGCATCCCGCAGCGCCGCCTCCATCACCTGCGCCGCAGATTTCACCTGGTCCAGCTGGCCTTGCACCTGCCGCTTCAGCCCCGCCAGCCGCCCATCCCCCGCAGCCGGCCCCACAGCCTGCTCCAGTACCCCGGCCGCCGTCCGCCGCGCCCGTGCCAGTACCAGCCGGTAGGTGGCCACCGCCTCCGCCGCGAGCGAGAACGCCCGCGCGACGTTGACAACAAACCTCTTCAATCGGCCCGAGACCACAGCGCGCAGCGCATCCGCCGCCGCTCCCTCAAACCCACCCGAGGACGCCGACGCCACCACCGCGTCCAGGCCCTGCGACACCGACCACGCCGTATCCCTCAGATACGTGAAGTCCTCGACGATCCCCTGCAGCACTTCCGGATCGCCCGGCAACGGATCTTCGTCATAACCCAACAGGGACCACTCCGCCAGAAAAACGGACATGAAGGATCACCTCCTGGCACGCGGGGTGCGTACGTTGTGGGGATGGGTGATGGCCAAGACCGCCGCGACGAATCGGGGATGTGCTGCAGGGAGGGCCTGCTCCCGCGGGGTTTGCCGGCAGGTTCCGTAGCGGGTGGGTGTGTGTCAGGCCAGCACTGGGTGCCGGTCTGGCTCCGGCTCCTCTTGCTCGTCGTGCAGGTGCCAGTGCAGGTCGCGCACCCCCGGCTCCAGGGACAGGCGGGCGATGACCTGTTCCAGCGCGGTGGCGACCTCGCCGGTGGTGGAGACGGTGGCGCGCAAGCTGGTGGTCTGCTCGTCGTCTTCGCGGCGGGCTCGCAGTCCGGTGGGGGCGAGCCCGCCGGCGGCCAGGGCCTGCAGCAGCAGGGCCCGGATGTGGGTCTCGGCTTGCCGCTCGCATACCAGGTGCACGGTGGCGCGCATGGTGGCGTCGGGGTCGGAGCCGGCGGCCGGGGCCCGGTCCAGCCACCGCCCGGCCGGCCGCAGCACCAGGTGCACCGCCAGCACCGCGACCGTGCCCAGCAGTGCGAGGTCCACATGGCCGGAGGCGGCCAGCACCCCGACCGCGGCCGAGCACCACAAGGTGGCGGCGGTGTTCAGCCCGCGCACCCCGGCGCCGTCGCGCAAGATGACCCCGCCGCCGAGGAAGCCGATGCCGGAGACGACGTAGGAGGCGACTCGGGTGGGGCTGCCGGCATCGCCGACCGCGGCGCTGTAGAGGACGAACAGCGTGGCGCCGGTGGCGACGAGGGCGTTGGTGCGCAAGCCCGCCATGCGAGCCCGCCACTGCCGCTCGACGCCGATCAAGGCCCCGCAGGCGACGCCGGTGGCCAGCCGGGTGAGGAAGTCAAGGGTGGTCAGGGCGTGCACAAGGGCACCTCCTTCGGGCAGTGGGCAGTCAGCGGCAGATCTACACCAGGTGGGCCACGGGCCGGCGGCTTCCCGGTGGTCGGCGTGTGAATGTGAAAGGGAGTGACTGCGTGGTCGCCGCCCCTCGGGGCCCTGTCCGTAGGCATCCGGAGGGGGCGGCGAGTGGCGTTCAGTGGCCGAGGGCGACTTCGACGATCTTGATGACGACCAGGATCATGGCGAGGAGCAGGTAGGTGCGCAGGGCGCCCATGCCGATCTTGCGGGTGGTGGACATGGCCGGGCGGGTGAGGGTGGCCAGCGGGGGCATGCGCCAGGACTCGCGGCCGGTACGGTCGATCGGGTCTTCCTTGGTGCCGGTGCGGCGCTTGGTGAAGGCGTATCCGGCCACGATCACTCCGGCCACCGCGCAGCCGGTCAGGATCCGCAAGATCGCGTTCGCCGTGATGTCCGGGAACAGCACAGAAGCGGTGAGGATGATCGACAAGGCGACCAGGACGGCGATGACGGTGGAGGTGAAGGCGTTGGTCTTCGGCCCGTTCACCCACGGCCCGAGCACGGCCTTGTCGTTGCACAGCAAGAGCAGGAACACACTGGCCGAGGGCAGCAGCACCCCGGCGAGAGTCTGCACCCCTTCGGTGAGCAGACCGAGCGGCGAGCCGGGAACGAGGACGATCGCGGCGGCGGCGGCGACCAGTCCGGCGTAGACGGCGTAGAAGCCCTTCGCCCCGCCCACCCCGCGGTGCAGCGAGTGCTTCAAGCCCAGCACGTCGCCGATCGCGTACGCGGTCGACAGCGACACGGCGAACGCCCCGATGACCGAGGCGTCCAGCAGCGCGATCGCGAACAGCGCCCCGGCGACCTTGCCTGCCTTCGCCTCCAGTCCGGTGGCGATGCCGGAGGCGTCGGTGAACTGCCCGAAGCCGTGGGTGCCGGCGAACGCGGCCGCGGTGAAGCCCATCATCGCGGCGCCCCCGATGACGACCACGGCGATGCCGAGCCACAAGTCGGCCTTCTCATACCGCATGAACCGCGGGGTGATCCGCTTGTCGATCACGTAGGACTGCTGGAAGAACAGCTGCCACGGCGCCACCGTCGTGCCCACAATGCCGATGATCAGCAGCATCACCGTGGCCAACTGACCCTGCCCGCCCGGCATGTTCGGCACAATGAAGTCACGGGCCATCTGCGAGGTGGCGGGGTGGACCATGAAGTAGATCGGCACCAGCAGCAGCGAGGCCGCACACAGCACGATGGCGATGCGCTCGAAGCGGCGGAAGGATCCGGTGAACGCCGACGCGATGATGACCGCGGCGGCCAGCACGACGGAAGCGGCCTTGGGCAGGCCCAGGTAGCCGGACGCCAGCGTGATGCCGATGAACTCCGTCACCAGCGTCAGCGCGTTGAGCAGGAACAGGTCGATGACGGAGAAGGCGCCCCAGAACTTCCCGAACCGCTCCAGGATCAGCCTGGCGTGCCCCACCCCGGTCACAGCGCCGAGCCGCAGCACCATCTCCTGGTTCACATACAGCACGGGCACCAGGAGCAGCAGGGTCCACAGCAGGTGGGTGCCGTAGTTCTGCCCGGCTTGGCCGTAGGTGGCGAACGCGCCGGCGTCGTTGTCGCCGACCATCACGATCAGCCCCGGGCCGACGATCGCCAGCAACGTCTTCAGCTTCGCCGACAACCCGCGGCGCTCGCCGTGGTCGCCCAGCTTGATGGTGCCCAGCGCACCGCGGATGTCACCGACGTGCGCCTCGTCCAGCACCGCGGTGCGCTGTGCCGGGACCTTGTTGATGACGGTGTTGCTCATGGTGCCTCCCAACCCCCCTGGCGGGGGAGGTACTTTGGGGGCACGCAGCCACCATCTCCCCTGCGCACAGGCGCACAAAGACCCCTGAAGCGGTCACGATCGCCGCGATCGCGCATGGTGGGGGCGCGGGCGGATGCCGCGCAGGAGAAGTGGTTACCGCGTGCCGGAAGAAGAATGCGAAGAATGCGAGGACAAGCGGGATGCGGGCCGATAATGGCCCGGACTACTGCAACTGCAGTCCATGTCTCTCGCCTCCTTCCGGCCGGGACGCCTATGAGCTTGGCGTCTGTCTCGACTCGGCAAGGAGCGGACCGGCCCGCCGATATCGGCCGGTTCACCCCAACTCGTCAGAGCTTTGGCACTCCACGGCGTAATCCCCCTCGCGGGGGAAGCCACTTGGGGTCACCCCTTAGCCCGGGGAGACCTGTCCTGATCCGGAGCGTCTCTCGACGGGTGGGATCAGTGGCCTGTGTCCGTGAAGACGCCTCACCGAACGAGGTGCCCTCCTTCAAACCAGGGCAGCATAGATCACTCCTTCGAATGATCGCAACCCTGTCCGGCTACCGGCCCTCGCCCGCGCACAACAGCCACGCGCGGACCGCATCGAGGTCCATCCGGGCGTCCTCAGCGAGATCCTCAGGCCGGGCGCCAGTGCGCCACGCGGCCACGACGGCCTCTTTCAGCTCAGCCGCGCGGGTCGCCAACCCGGCCTGAAGCGCCTCAGCGCAGCCCGCGGTCAACGCGGGCGCCTCCCCGGTCAGCCGCTGCGCCGCCTGGCGGACCGCCCACCGAGCTTCCTGCATGGGTGAACCGTTCATCGGCCACCTCCAAGAACTCCTCTTCGACCGCCCCCGCAGGTGCCGCAGGTCAGGACTGCGATTCTTGCTGGGCGATCTTCAGGCCGATCCCGAGCGCGATCTGCACAGGAAGACCGGCCCCGCAGGCACCGGCGACGGCCATGATCGCGGGCTCGGTGAGCGACAACAGCCGACGCAGGTCACGCTCGGTGACCGCGAGTTCGCGGATGCGGGGCAGTGTGATGGTGATCGTCATGGCGTACCTCCACCGGGACAGCACCCGAAGGCACGCCAGCAGCGGACGAACCCCGCGCTACGCAGGCCGCTTGATGAGGCAGCCGTCACACGGCCGCCTGCCCGCCGGGCGCCTCGGGTGCAACGGAATGGGAACAGGTGCACGCGGTACTACCGCAGGGACTCATCCCGCTCACCTCCTTAACGCTCAGCGATCGGCAGTCCGGTAGAGCAGCGCACTCAGACGGACCGGGCCCCGGTTACGGGCCCTCCACCCAGGTTACGCGAGCCCGGCCGCACTGACCCGGGTGCCGCCCCTGCCGATCAGGTGACTTAAAGTGAGCGCCGTCCCAGCACGGGGAGACGCAAAGGGGAGGGGACAGGACGGGTGGCGTTCCTGACCGACGAACAACGCCGCAATTACGGCACGTTCACCGCCGTAGGCTGTGACTTTGATCGGTGCGTGGCGCACATTTCTCGGTGTTAAGTGGCGTCCCAGAAGCGCGCTGCCACCGTCCCCCGGATCCCAGGCCCCACCCGGTGTTACTAGCCAGGGGCCTCCGTGCGTGATCTCCCCGAAGCACGGCACCGCACGGACTGGGTCCCTACTCCCAGGCGCTGCCGTGCAGGCGTCAGCGGGCGAGAAATGCGCTTACGGTCTTCCCGCCGGCCGTCCGCCGGGTCACCTTGGTGGAGTGGGCGAGGTGGTTGACCATGCCCCATCCGAAGCCTCCGGTGCCGCCGTTGAGGTCGGGGGTGCGCATGCGGGGTGCCTGCGGGCTGGGGTCGTCGACGGCCACCTCGATGAGGTGGGGGTGGGCGGTCAGGCGGAGGGTGTAGGCGTCGCCGCCGTGGCGTAGGGCGTTGGTGACGAGTTCGGAGACGACCAGGACGACGGTTTCCGAATCGACGACCGGCTGACCGAGGGCTTCGAGGAAGGCCCAGGTGGTCTCACGCGCCTCGGCGACGGCGGTCGCGGAGCGGATGGTCGTGGCATCGACACACATCGTGTCCATCAGATTCCCTCTGGCCTCTGGCCCGTCACTGCCTACACGTCCGGTTGTGCCCCATCCAGTGACTGCTTAATCCGGCGGGGCTCGACTATCTCACTGTCGACCGATCGGAAATTTGTGTCGGCCGGAGTAGACATTGGGTGGGGGCATGGGTATGGTTTCTCTCGTAGCCGAGATCGAGCAAGCCCGGCAGAGACGAACTGGCGGGAAGCAGTACAGGCAGTTGCAGTGCGTAGGACGGTGCGGCGGTGGAGTTCCGAAGCTAGAGCTGTTGCAGGGCGGCGACGGGACTGACGGCCGGACCGGGTGGCCCGCAGTGATCAGGGGCCGCCGTCGGCAGGACCGCGGTTGACGCGGTGGCAGTACCGGTAAGTGCAGTTCGCAGTACCCAGCAGTGAGGCTAG
>JAFAUH010000150.1 GCA_019243445.1 Streptomycetaceae bacterium
GCTTCGGCTTTGGGATTCGAGGGGAATCCGGTGCCGGGTGATCCGCAGGTGCTGCAGGGGATCGTGGATGACTTCACATACCTGCGGGATACGGCATGGTCGGTGTCGCAGGGGTTGGATGCGTTTGTGGCATCGGCCTCGGGGGGGCTTGAAGGGGCGGCGGCGGATGCGCTGCGGGAGGTGGTCTCAGGGCGGTTGAAGACGTTCGTCTCCAGCATCGTGCGGGCGTTTTCGTTAGCCGGGGAGGCGGTGGCCGAGTACCGGAACACGCTGGTGCAGGCGCAGCAGGTGGCGGCTGATGCTTCGGCCAAGGCCGAGGGGATGGGGGCGGGGGATCCGAAGCTGGCAGGATTGAAGAGCCAGGTGCAGGACCAGATGGGCCAGGTGAATGCCGCCGCGCAGGCGATGGAGGCGGCGCTGCGGGATGCGGCGGATATGGTGTCGCAGCCGGTCAAGGTGCCCAGCTTGTGGGATCGGATCCGCAGGAAGGTGGAGTTGGCGCTGTCCATCGTGGCGGGCGCGCTGGCGCTGTTGTCGGTGCCTTTCGACGGGCCGATCGGTGTCGCGTTGGCTGCGGCGGCGTGGACGGCGGGTGCGACGGGCTTTGCGATGACAGCGGTGGACGTTGCCCGGCACCAGGCGACCTGGAAGGACCTGCTGCTGGCGTCGCTGGGGTTCTTGGTGCCGGGTGGGCGGGGGATGTTCGGCATGGAGGCGCTGGGGGCGGCGGCGCGGGCGGTGGTGAATGGCGCGGCCGAGGCAGGCCAGGTGATGCGCTCGCCGGCTCTGCTGGCGGGGTTCATGGCGAAGGCGGTGCCGGCTTCGGTGCGGGGGATGGCCGATGCGGCGACTGCCGTGGGACGGGGACTGGTGCTGCTGCCAGGGGCGGTGGGGCGGGGGGTGATGGCGTTGCCGTCTGTGCTGAAGGGGACGCCGGCCTTCTTACGGGAGGCGTGGGCAAGCGTCTCGCCCACGTTGGCGGAGGACTTCGCCCATGTGGTGAAGTGGTATCCGCGACTGGTGGCGGCCTCCGAGGTGTTGGGGTTAGGGAAGGCTGGGGCGTATGCGGTGGTGAACCTCGGGCGGGTGGCTGGGGTGTTATTCACGCCGCTGCGGTTCGGCGAGATGGCGACGCTGGGTTTTCGGGGTGCGTGGGTTCCGCTGCGGGAGGCGGCGGACTGGAGCAAGGGGCTGGCGGCCTTCCGCGCGGGCTATGCGGGATACACCCGGCTGGAGGGAATCGGCAAGGGGCTGGCGGCGGCCGGGCTGCACGAACTGGGTGATCTGAGCTCGCACGATGGGGATGCCGGGTTGCACGAGCCGCAGCTGACGCCGGTGTCTACCTGGACAGCCCGTGAGCTGGGACACGAGGAGTTCAGGCGCTCGGACAGCGGGCTGTTCGTGTCCGAGACGAGGTCCGGGGAGCACGGCCTGGAGACTTCCGGGGCGCAGGTGGTCTCCCCCCGCGAGACGGGCGGTTCCACCGTCAGCGATGGCCCGCTGGACGCGGTGCACTCCTTTTCCCAGGAGCAGGCTTTCGAGTTCCGTACTGTGCCGCTGCCGGGCACCCCGTGGCAGCTGCGTTTCGAGACGGCCACCGGGCTGGACGGCCCGATACGTGTAGCCCGCCTGGACGGCACGCCGCTCGCCGCGTACGAGCACGGGGTGGACATTGTGCGGGAGACGCCGGGCCAGCTGACGGTGCGAGTACGGATGCCGCATGCGAACGGCGTCCCACGCACCGTCACCTGGCACTTGAGCCCTGTCGGTATGGACCGCGAGATGCCGCTGAGCAGGGAGAGCATCGCCAGCCTGTCGGAGCTGACACCGCGCGAGCACCTCAACCCCCGCGGGCAGGCCACCGAGCGGAGCCTGATCGAGGACTCCGGCAGCGGCACCCAGGCGTTCGAGCCTCTGCAGGCAGGGTCGCTCCCTCACGTACTGGGGGAGTCGGCCAGCCGGTTTGAGCGCGCGGGCGGGGAATTGCCACAGCCTGCGCCGGACAGGTTCGCCGGGCAAACGCTGGAGGCGACGCGAGCCGGAGAATTGCTCGCGGATATCGGGTCGCGGGCGAGCGAAGCCGACAGGGCATCCGGTGCCGTGCCTGCCGGGAGGGCGGAGCTGAGGGCGGGGGCCGACGAGGAACTGCGGGCGGATATCCCGGCGGCGGATCGCGAACCGCGTCGGGTGCTGGACTTGCTGAATGCGCGGGCAGCCGACCCCGGCGAGGTACAGCCGTCTGCGGCACGCGTCGCGCAGGCGGCACCAGTGGCACGGGTGGTCAGGCGCAGCCGTTTGGAACCGGTGAACGATCTGTCCAGGCGGTTTTCAATCCGCCGTTACACCGGCGACCGGGCCTTACTGGAGAGGGTCGAGTACACCAGCGATCGGGCCCGGCTGGAGAGGCTCGCAGGAGGTGGGCCCGACGATCCCCTCTCCATCCATCCCCACACGGGGTCTTTGGTGAATCGGTGGCGGCCGGAGAGGCCCTGGTGGGAGCCCATCGACGACAACTACGAGGAATACGAGCCACATTGGCCGCCGCCGCCGCGTTGGTCGCCGGTGCCGGATTGGCACGCACCGCACGCCCACTACTCCAACGACGAAGAAGAACGCGTTTACGTTTTTGGTCCCAGGGCTGAGATGCATCGCAATGAACGCACGGAAGCCGGACCTAGCCGAATGGAGTGCCCATTGCCATCGGCCTCATCATCCAGTAGCGACCACGAGGCGGCATCATCGCAGACCTACCACAGCGCGCCGGAGCCCCAGCATAATCACGGCTACGGCGGACACGATTTTGGCCCGAGGGCTCCGCGGAGGCCCTACGATCATGCTCCGCAGCCCGTCTACGCCGATGACTACGGCTGGCACGCCCGCCCCCTACGGCGGCGGCGCAACGCTTGCCAGGACTACCTTTTCGGCGTCTACATCGTGGTGGGCTTTATATTCTTTCTCGGTTTCATGGAAGCCTTGTTGGATGATCTCACATACCCCCGGTGGGGGAGGCGATGTGGGTGGGGGTGGGGAGGCCGCTGCTGGCCCGGAGGCCGTATGTACGGCGGGTGCAACCCATGGATGGGCTGCTGAGCCGCCAATGGAGGTGACGACTTGGCGGAAGGCGGGCCGCGGCGGGGCGATGGCGGCGGTCTCTCGCTGAGGGCGGATGCGGAACTTGATGCTGCCGGGGTGTCCTGTATGGCCGATGCCCGGCAACGGGTGCGTTTCTTCTTGAGGGACGAGAAACACCTGGTCAACGCGTTGGACCTGCGGAAACCGCGTCACGGTAGATCGCGTCGGCTTCCGGGAACGACCACGTCCGTACTGGTCACCGACGAGGTCCCTCCAGAAGAAACGCACCCCCCGGCAACTGCTGTGGACGGCCCGGGATTTGATCCCGGGGCGGACCTCTGTGGCCTGTCATATGACATGCGCCACACCTGCGCTCTGGAACTCGGCCTCCGGAAGATCCGACTCCTCCATAGGTGCGGCGCGAACCGACCGATGCCGTACGAGACAATCTGGAGACCGGTGATGGATGAGTCCCGACAATCCTCCTCCAGCGTGGGTACGGCGCTTCACAACTTCGTGCCCCCGCCCGCGCTTTGCGGTTTCCTCCTGCTGCTCGCCCTCATGTTCGCCGTGTCGTACGCCATCGGTACCGCCGCCGGGCCTGTCGCACCCGGCATGCACGCCACGAGTGGCGGAGGCAGCAGGGGCATGGAAGACATGCCCGGGGGTGGTCACTGATGGCCACCGAATCGGCGATCACGCTGGTCACCACCGATCTGACCGTAGGCGGGATGACCTGCGCGGCCTGTGTGCGGCGCGTCGAAAAGCGCCTCGGCAAACTGGACGGCGTCACCGCGACGGTGAACCTGGCCACCGGGCGGGCCCGGGTCAGCCATCCGCCGCATGTGCGCCCCGATGAGCTTGTGGCGACTGTCGAGCAGGCCGGCTACACGGCTGTGCTTTCCCAGCCTCCCACGGACCGTAAACGCAAGGTCGGCGGGGAGTTTGAGGCGGCGCGGCCAGAGCGCGAGCGGCTGCTGATCACGGTGCTGCTCGCGATGCCGGTGCTTGTGCTGTCCATGGTGCCTGCGTGGCAATTCCGCAACTGGCAGTGGCTGTGCTTCATGCTGGCCGCTCCCGTGGCGGTGTGGAGTTCCTGGCCGTTCCATGTGCGGGCGGTGCGCGGGCTGCGGCATTCGACGGCGACCATGGACACCCTGGTCTCGCTGGGTGTGGTGGTGTCCTTCTCCTGGTCGGCGTACGCGCTCTTCCTCGGCGGAGCGGGTGAGCCCGGGATGCGGATGCCGTTCAGTCTGCTGCCCCCGGCGGAGGGCGTGGCGCATGTCTATCTGGAAGTGGTCGTCGGAGTACCGCTGTTCGTGCTGACCGGGCGGTTTTTGGAGGCGCGGGCCCGGCGCGGGACCAGTGCGGCGCTGCGGTCACTCGCAGGGCTCGCGGCCAAGGAGGTCTCGGTACACGAGGGCGGTACCGAACGGCAGGTACCCATCGGGGAGTTGCGGATCGGGCAGGTCTTCGTCGTACGTCCCGGAGAGCGGGTCGCCACCGACGGCGAGGTGGTGGAGGGAAGTTCCGCCGTGGACTTGTCCTTGGTCACTGGGGAGAGCGAGCCGGTCGAAGTCGGTCCTGGTTCGGCGGTCGTCGGCGGGGCCGTCAACGTCGGCGGGTTGCTGTTCGTGCGGGCCACGGCCGTCGGTGCCGACACTCAACTCGCCCGTATTACCCGGCTGGTCACGGAAGCCCAGGCCGGCAAGGCCCGGGCGCAGCGGCTCGCTGATTCGGTGGCCGGGGTGTTCGTGCCGGTGGTGCTGGCGCTCGCGGTCACGGTGCTCGGCTTCTGGCTCGGTGCCGCAGCCGATCCGCAGGCAGCTGTCACCGCGTGCGTGGCCGTACTGGTGGTGGCCTGCCCTTGCGCGCTGGGACTGGCCACGCCTACCGCGCTGATGGCCGCCACCGGCCGTGGCGCGCAACTCGGCGTTTTGGTCAGCGGTCCGCAGGCGCTGGAAGCGCTGCAGCACATCGACACGGTCGTCTTGGACAAGACCGGTACGCTCACTTCCGGCCATATGAGTGTGGCTCGAGTCACGGTCATGCCGGGCGGTCTCGGACGTGAAACGGTGCTGCGGCTGGCCGGCGCGGTGGAGCAGGGCTCGGAGCATCCGCTGGGGCGGGCGATCGTCTCGTACACGCGGCGGTCTGGGTCCGAGCGGCCGTTGCCCGAGGTGAGCGACTTTTGTGCGGTGACGGGGCGGGGAGTGCGCGGTCGGGTCGATGGTCGGCTGGTCGAAGTCCTCGCCATGGATGACGAGTTGCCCGTGGCCCTGGCGAATGCGCTGCTGGCGGCGGAAGCCGCGGCGCACACGCCGGTCGTGGTGCGAGTGGACGGGGTGGCGGAGGCGCTGATCGAGGTCGGTGATGTCGTACGGCCGGGAAGCTACCGGGCGGTGGAGCGGCTGCGGCGCCTCGGTATCCGCCCTGTCCTTGCCACCGGGGACCGTGAAGCACCCGCCAGGGCCGTGGCCGATGCCCTTGGCATCAAGGAGGTCCACGCCCGCTGCACACCGCAGGACAAGGCCGCCCTGGTGCGGCAGATGAAAGACGAAGGGCACTGGGTTGCGGTCGTCGGTGATGGCGTGAACGACGCGGCGGCGCTGGCGGGCGCCGATCTGGGCATCGCGATGGGCAGCGGCACGGACGTGGCGATCGGGGCGGCTGACCTGACCTTGGTGCGGGGGGACATCGAAGCGCTCGGCGACGCCGTGCGGCTTGCTCGGCGGACTCTTGGAACGATCCGGGCCAACTTGGTGTGGGCGTTCGGCTACAACGTCGTCACCGTGCCGCTCGCCATGGTCGGGTTGCTCAACCCCATGGTGGCTGCGGCCGCGATGTCGGTGAGTTCGCTGCTGGTGGTGGGCAACAGCCTGCGCTTGCGCGCCTGGCAGCCGTCCTCCGTCCCAGGGCGCAGGCCGTGGTCCACGAGGGGAGAGGGCCGATGAGCGGATTTTTCCGGTGGCCGGACCGGCGCCGGCTGGCGGACAGCCTGCTCGCTGTGCTCGCACCCGTTGTGGCGTGCAGTGTGGCTCTGGTGGGCTTGACGATCTGGGTTGGCGTCGGCAACGCGGGCAGCCCGGCACGCATACATGTCACTGATGGGCGCGTCCTCCTCCCGGTGGGCGGTTCCCAGGAAACGGCGGCGTTCTTCCGCATCTCCAACGAGGGTGGCGCGGCCGACCGCCTGGTGGGCGTGACCTCGCCCGACGCACCTGGTGGAGTAACTCTGGCACGCCACCGTATGACAGGCGGCGGGGCGGCGTACCGGGCCCTGATCGAGTCGGTCGGGATACCGGCACAAGACACCCTCACGATGTCCTCGTACGGAGTGGATCTGACGGTGACCTCCCCAGCCGGTGAGTGGCGCGCGGGTGACCTCGTGCCGTTCACCCTGGAATTCCGGCGCAGCGGTCGGATCAAGGTGTTGGCCGTCGTGGTCACTGTGGGAACAGCGGCCTTGTAGAGCGCCCCGGACGCCTGGGCACGGTCCTGTGCGGTCTGTGGCTCGCGTGCGGAGACGGCGATTCCCCTGGGCGAGCGGGCAGATTTACCGATTTACCGAAAATCGCGGGAACTCGTTCATGTCTTCGACCGACTACTAGTTCGACGGCACAGTTCGACGCCCAGCCGGCTGCCGCGTGGCCTCGCACAACGGTGCACAACGGTCCTGGTCGGGGCCGCTTCCGGGGGGTGACGCGCGTTCCGGGTGTGACGCGCTATGGGCCGGGCTGAGCACGGAACTCGGGCGAAGGTGGTTGAGCACAGGTGAAACGCAGACAGGTGCTGCGGTCCTCCGTGAGAGCGGTTGGCACCGTCGCCACAACAGCGCTCGCTTCCGGCCCGGCTCATGCGGCGGTGCCGCAGGACGCCGACGTGATCGCGGCAGCACCCAGGAGATCCGTATGACACCCGAGATGGAAAACGCCTTCGCGGCGATCAGAAGCGACTATGGTGCGGAATCGATCGCGCGGGTGGAGCGGATGCTGAGCTCGGGGGGAAGCTCGCGGCACCCGCTCCAGAGGGGGGCCAAGTGGATCATGCCGGGGCTTTCGCCTGTTCCTTGGCACGATCCTTACGCATACACGGAGTTGACCCCTGTCGTCGAGGCGCTGGAAGCCGCCCACCCTGCCATCAAGGAAGAGTTCAACATCGCCTGGGCAGTGCGCCGGGAGGCGTTCTCGGATTATGAGCACTATTTGACGCGGCAGGAGGACTGGCAGGCTCTCTACCTTTTCCGCGAAGGGGCTCTGGTAGAGGAATCGGCCGCCATGACGCCCACCGCCTACAAGGTCCTCAAAGAGTTCGCTGTCGATACGGAGAAGATCTGCCCGCTGTTGGAATGCCACTTCTCCACGCTGCTGCCGGGTGCCATGATCGACCCGCATTGCGATCTGTGGAATTTCAGCATCAATTTGCATCTCGCCGTGGACATTCCCGACGGTTGCAGCATCACCGTCGCCGGCCAGACCCGCTCCTGGGAGGAGGGGAGATGCCTGCTCTTCGACTACTCCTTTGAGCACGAGGCACGGAACGACGGCACCCGCCCGCGCACGTGCCTGCTCGTCGACCTCTGGCACCCGCAGACCACCGTTCCGGAGCGGAAGGCACTGGTCGCCCTCATCACCGAGATCCGGCGGCATATGGGGTAGAGCCGGCCGTCCGACGTTGTTTTTGGTGCTTTTGATCGTGAAAGGGGATCGAGAATGTCCGCGGTGCAACCGACTCAGGTTCAGTCCGGAAAGTCCGGAAAACGACTTGGACTGCCCCTTCTCGTTCTGGCGCTGGCGCAGTTGGTCATCGCGCTCGACTACAACATCGTCTACGTGGCGCTCCCCGACATCGGGGCCGGCCTGGGGTTCTCCGAGCACGACCTGCAGTGGGTGGTGAGTGCCTACGTCGTGACCACGGGGGGCTTTCTGCTGCTGGGCGGACGGGCCGCCGACCTGCTCGGCCGGCGCCGGATGTTCGTCACCGCGGCGCTGATCTACGCGAGTTCCTCACTCATGGGAGGGCTGTCGGAGTCCCCGGGGGTCCTGATCGCCGTTCGGGCGGCCCAAGGCATCGGCGGATCCTTGCTGTTCCCGGCCACCCTGTCCCTGATCAACACGATCTACGACGAGGGATCCGACCGTAACCGGGCCCTGGCGGTGTGGGGTGCCGCGGGAGCCGGCGGCCTGTGCTTCGGATCCCTGCTCGGCGGGCTGTTGGTGGAGGCCTTCGGCTGGCAGTCCGTGTTCTTCGTCAACGTCCCCATGGCGGTGGGCATTGCGTGTGCGGGATGGACGCTCTTCCCGGCGGACGGGCCGCGGATCTGCGCGCGACGCTTCGACGTGACGGGTGCGCTGACGGCGACGGGCGGCATCACGCTCTTG
>JAFAUH010000323.1 GCA_019243445.1 Streptomycetaceae bacterium
GCGCAGGACGCGGCCGGGTCCGACGCTGGGGAGCTGGTCGGTGTCGCCGACGAGCAGCAGGTGGCAGCCATCGCGGACGGCGGCGAAGAGCCTGCGGGCCAAGGCGAGGTCGAGCATCGACGCCTCGTCGATGATGACGAGATCCGCGGTCTGAAGCACGCTGGCGTGGTCGAAGAGGGAGTCGCCGTCGGGCGGCCTGATCAGCCGGTGGACGGTCATCGCCGCCTGACCGCAGGTCTCTTCCAGGCGTTTGGCGGCCTTCCCGGTCGGGGCGGCCAGGGCGACGACCGCGTCGGCCTCGTCGGCGAGGTCGACCAGGGTGCGCAGGGTGTGGGTCTTGCCGCAGCCGGGGCCGCCGGTCAGAACAGACAGCGGGCGGGTCAAGGCGGTGAGGACCGCCTGGTGTTGCTCGTCTGTCAGCCCGGCGGCCTGCGGGCCGCTCAGCGCGGCCAGTTGTTCCGCCCACGGGGCGAGGCCGTCCAGCCCGGCGGTGGAGGCGAGCAGGCGCCGTACGTGGAAGGCGAGTTGCGTCTCGTCACGGTGCCGGTGCGACAGCATGGCGATCTCGACCTCCGCCACGGCGTCAGTACCATCCAGGACTGGCAGTGGCAGCGTCTCGGTGACCACCTCGCCTTGGCCGCACAGCGTCTGAAGGGCGTGGCGCAGAACTGCCTCGTCGAGGATCTCGGTACTCGCCGGGTCGTCATCGGTCAGGAGCTGACGGGTACGGGCGATCAGGACACGCACCGGAAGGTGGCAGTGGCCGCCTGCTCCGGCTTGGTCGAGCTCGTGCAGCAGGGCGGCCTGGAGTCGGGCGCCGCTGTGCTTGGGGATACCGACAGCGAGGGCGATCTTGTCGGCGTTGGCAAAGCCGACACCGTGCACGTCCCGGCACAGCCGGTAGGGGGTGCGGCGAACGATGCGCATCGGGTCGTCGTCGGTGTCGGCGTAGGTCGTGTAGATCTTCACAGCGAGCGCCGGGGTGATCTGGAGTCCCTGCAGGAACACCATGATCTCGGCGATGACCTTCTGCTCCTGCCAGGCCGCCGTGATCCGGCCCAGCCGGACGGGACCGATGCCGTGCACCTCGCCGAGCCGCTGCGGTTCGGCATCGATGACCTTCAGCGTCTGCTCGCCGAAGACGGCCACGATCGCCGAGGCGAGAGCGGGCCCGATCCCGCGGATCATGCCCGAGGCGAGATAGAGGCGGATCGCCCGCTTGTCGGCGGGCATGGTCCGCTCGCACTGCCCGGCTTTGAACTGCCGCCCGTGGCGAGGGTGGTGGACCCATGCGCCGTGCAGCCGCAGGCTTTCGCCGGGCCGCGCGCCGAAGAGCGCCTTGCCGGCCGCCGTGATGCTCTCCTCGTCACCCGTCGTGGTGTTCAGCCGCAACACCGTGTGCTCGTCGTAGCTGACATACAGCAGGTGATCGACGACGCCCTCGATCACTTCGGGGGCGTCCAGGGATGCTTGGTGGGGCACGGGCACTATCTCCAGGGGCAGGGGTAGGTACGGCTGCGGGTCACGTGATGCTGCTGGGGTACGGCAAGGTCAGCATGGGTTCTCCGGCAGCCGTCTGTCGCGTCCTTGCGGGATTCTCCTCACTCCTGCGAGCGACACCGCCAACAGTCGGCGGTACAGCCGCCGGCGACGGGCACACGGGGCAGACAGAGCGCGTGCCGCACGAATAGTGCTGCACGAGAGCAGCTCCGCCCGCCCCGGGACGCGCTGCTTCTCGGTAGGGTTTCGCCTGTGAGTGAACCCGCCGTCCCCGATGCCCCAACAACCGCCTACACAGCCTTCCTCGGCGCCCAGCAGGGCGAGCCGTCCGCCGCCGCGTGCGAACGCTGGGCGGATGAGCACGCCGGTGATCCGGAGGAAGCCCGGGCGCTGGTGGACGCCGGGTGGCTCACCAGCCGCAGCGGCAACGGCGAGGCGGCGCTCGCGCTGTTCCAGCGCGCTGCCGCGTGCGACGGCGAGTACCACCTCGACGCCCACATCGGCATCGTCGACCAGCTGTACGCGCTGGACCGCACAGCGGAGGCCGAGCACGCCCAAGCCGAACTGCGGGCTCGTCTCGATGCCGAGCCTGCGGAGTCGGCACAGCTGCGGGTGATCGCCGACATGGTCGAGGTGCTGAGCGAGGCTGGACGGTACGAGAGGGCGCTTGAGTGGTGCCAGGCGGGCCTGGACCGCCTCGCCGCGGGCGACGGCAATCCGCAGGCAGCCGAGTACCGGCACAGACTGCTGATCGACCGCAGTTTCCTGCGCGGTGAGCTGGGCATCGAGCTCGACGAGGACGACCTTGCCGCCGAGGAGGAGGCGAACGCCTCCCTGGCACAGTTCCGGGAAGAACTGCTGGAGGCGCTATCGCGGAAACCGGCGCTGGACGTGCCCGAGGACGGGGAAGCGTTCGACGGAATCGTGCTGCGCTGGGTCCGCGAGGACTTCGCCACGGTCCGCGCCCGCTGGCCGGAGTCGACCACTGTCTATGGTGACGACTACGACACCTACGCGCAGCGGCTGCAGCGCGAGGCCCGCGCCTACAGCGACGCCGGTGCCGCCCATGTGCGCATCGTCAGCGCCACCCTCGCCGAGTTCGAGGAGTACGCCCGCCAGCAGGGCAGGGATGCGAGCGTGGCGGACACCCGTCGTGCCTTCGGTGAGTGGTACGCGATGACGGGACACCCCGGCCGCGTCCTGCTGTGGCCGCCCGCGCGCAACGGCCCGTGCTGGTGCGACTCGGGCCGCAAGTACAAGAAGTGCTGCGGCGCCCCCGCGAAGAACTGAAGAACTGAGGCCATGTCCAAGGGAACTTGGGGAGAGGGAGGGCAGCAGGTGAGCAGGGTGCTGGAGCGAGACCTTGACGCGATGGTCGCGCAGGCCACGGTCGACGCGTACGGCGAGGACGAGGAGCTGGCCGGGTTCCACGCCGTCCTCACCGACCGCCTTGTGCTGCCCTTCACCACACGGGGGCTGGGCGTGAACGTGTCGGCTTTGACGGCCGGCATTCTGACGACATCAACGTCTTTCCTTCCTTGACCGCCGTTGCCCCGTCCGCGCCCCTGTCGCGGGCGGGGCAACAGCACTGTGCAGTTCCCGGCGTGCCTCCTTGGCGGCCGGTGCTGAGCATGCGCCGGCGGTTTGGTGCCGGCCGCAGCTGCCGCTACCTCTCGCCCTCTTGTCCGTGGTCCTGAGATTCCGGAATCATGGCTTGGTCGGACGATGGTCGCGGAGGGGGATGCGGAGCATGTCGGCACCACCACGGCGGGACTTGGGTGACCGCATAGCCGAGGCGCTCTCGTCGCAGGCGCTGAACGCGCTGGTCGGAATAGCTGGGTTGGCCGTTCCCGTGGTGGCGTGGGCCAAGCAGCAGGCCGGATTGACGAGCATCCTGCTCTCGGTCGAGACGGTGCTGTTACTGCTCATGGTGGGCAACCACGTGTGGTTGCGCAGCATCTGCATCCAGCTGCGGCGGGCCAATGACCGGGACATGGCCGATGCGCGGTACTTCGCGCTGATCCGCGCGCAGCTGGAGCGCGAGCTAATGGCTGACTTCGGGGAGATCGCCGACGGGCATCTGCAGGTGTACGCGTCCGAGGTGCCCCGGCTGTCGGTGCTGCTGTTCCGGATCCTGATCGAATCCGGGTCACAGCCCAAGCGGGTGCTGGCGGCCGACTTGACCACCAATCCGAACTTGCTGACGCAGCGGCGCGAGTACCTGGCTGTCAACCGTCAGTTGATCGAGGCGGGCGGAACCGTCCAGCGGCTGTTCATCTGCTGGCAGAACGATCTGGCCCGGGCGGACTTCGCCCGGTCACTGCTGGAACTGATCGACCACCACCGTTCCCTCGGCGTGCAGTGCGCGCTTGCTGTGCGTGATCGGCTCCGGGCCGATCAGGCGATCGACTTCGTCGTGGTCGCCAAGGCCGCGGTGCTGGTCGAGGAGGAGCAAGGTGATGCCGAATACCTTCGGGGCCGCAGCTCGGTGTACTTCAAGCAGGTCGAGCGGTGAGCCGGACGCTTCGAGTCGATCTGGGGCCATGGGTCGGTCTCCGCACCGTTCGTGCTACAGACCTACGAAGCCAAGGTCCGGCCCCTGCTCGCCTCCGGCGTCTGGGACGAGGACGGTGCCCAGCGCGTGGTCAGCCAGCTGTGACGGCAGCGGCGGCAGGATCCGATCGCAGTGTCGATAAAATGTCCTGACCAGCTGGTCCGGATCCGCAGGGCCGGTACACGACGGAAAGATCCCCCATGGCTCTGTCGATCGCCAAGACCCACGGGTCCCGTAACGACATCTTCGTCATCGACGGCGCCCCAGACGATCACTTCGCCCCGGGGGAGGTCACCCGGGCCGTCGGCCTGCTGTGCGACCGGCGGCGGGGACTGGGCAGCGATGGCGTGTACTTCGTCGCCGACAACGGCGACGGCACCGCCCGCGCCTGGTTCTTCAACCCCGACGGCTCCGAGGCACTGCTGTGCGGTAACGGGATGCGCTGTGCCGGACGCCTGCTCCTGGACCGCCACCAGGCCGAATCGGCCGTCCTCCACACCGGCCCGTACTCCTTCACGGTCCGCAACGCCGAGACCAGCCCGCACGGAGTACGGCAAGTCGCCGTCGAGCTCCCCCCGGTCGACTTCACCCCCGCCGAGCCGATCGTGGCGGGGGGGTCAGCTGGCCCTTCGTCGACCAGCCCCTACCCGCATTCCACCCCTCCCGCCGCCTCTCGGCACTCGCGGTCCCCAACTCCCACCTGGTCACCGTGATCGACGCCTACCAGGAACCGGAGCTGGTGGAGACCGGCCGCCGAGTCGCCGACACGCCCGAGGTCTTTCCCATCGGGGCCAATCTCTCCTTCGTCCTGCCGCTGACCGACAGCGAGGTGTTCATTCACACCTACGAGCGCGGCGCCGGTTTGACCCCGTCCTGCGGCTCGGGGGTAGCAGCCTCACGCGCCGTGCTCTCGCGCCTGGGGATGATGGCGCCGGACCAGCCGGTGCTGGTGCGCAACCCCGGAGGGATCGCCCGCAGTTGGATGCAGGAGCGCGGCAGCCAGTGGCAGCCCGTCTTGGAAGGCAACGCCACGGTGGTCTACCGCACCTGGCTCGATCCGCAGGAGCTCCTCGCCGAGGGCCCCCTGGAGATCGCCGGAGAGACGTATACGGAAGAAATCCATGCGTTCGCCGAGCTGAGCGGCGAGAATCTCAAGGTACTGCAGGCAGCAGGGATCAACCCGACCATGATCTAGCCCTGCGGCTCCTCCCGCGCCCAGCGCCCGAGGATTCCTCCGCCGCACTCTGGCCGGACATGGTCCGAGGGGCCGGGGAGGGTTCGGCGTGGTGACGTATCTGGGGCTCATCACGGTCGGCATCATGGTGCGGCAGGTGGATCGGTGGTGGTTCAGCCCCCGCCGCGGCCACCAGCAGCTCGACACGCTGCGGGCGGTGATGTCCGTACAGCGCGAGCGAGTCAACGACGTCACGCCGGTGCTGCTGCTGACCGGCCATTGGCTGGAGCTGGCCGGCTGGAGCCTGATGGCCGCGCAGGCCGGCCCATGGGGCTGGGCAGCAGCAGCCGGGGCGGGAGCGGTGAAGTTCCGGCATCTGCAAGAAGTCAGCCACTTCGCCGTCCACGGCGTGCTGACCCGCAGCCGCCGCGCCAGCACCGTCCTGGCTGAAGCAGCCGTCCATGTACCACTCGGCTTCGTGCCCGTCCCGGTACGACGACAACGGCACGTGCGAGAGCACCATCCCAACGCCACCATCGCCGGGGTCGACCCCAACCTGAGGGAACTGGACCGGGTCGGCCTGCGCCCGGGAGTCGGCCCGCTGCGCTTCGCGCTCGCCCTGGTCTTCCCGCTCACCCCTGCCGGACTCACCGACACGGTTCGCGACATAGCGGACAACCTCCGTACATCCGGCGCCGGTTGGTGGCGGCTGGCCGGACTCATGGCCGCACCGGTCACGATGGGCCTGGTCTTGGGCTGGCCCGCGCCGGTCTTCGCCTTCGTGCTGCCCCGGCTGCTGCTGTATCCGCAACTAGCCTGGATGTCGCTCCTGGTAGAACACCGCTGGTTCGATGCCGAGTCAGTCACCGGACCACCGACGGTGATCGAGGCCGCCCGGTGTCTGCGGCTGTACCCGCACAACCGGCTACTGGCCCTGCTGGCCCGCAGCACCTGGTTGCCCTACGCGCTGGTTGGTCAGGTTGGGGCGACCAGTGGGTGAGAGTGGCTCACATGCTCAAGCAGTGCTGCCAGTTGCGGTGGGGGCGGGGCTGTCGACCAGCGGTGCCAGTACACCTGCAGACGGGCCCAGGGACACAGCCAGCTGCGGACCTGCCGCAGTGTGGACTGCCAGACGATCCGGCGTCGCGGATTTTCCCTCGCCGCCGACCCGTCGTTGTCGGGTGACGCTTCCTCAGCCTGGTCGGTCGGTGCTGCGGCCAGCAGGCTGAAGGTGAAGGCCAGCATCACCAGCTGCCAGTGCCGCACGATGGCCTTCTCGGAGCGGACCTGGAAATCCGCCCAGCCCAACTCGTGCTTGACCGGCTTATAGTAGTGCTCTATCCAGTCCCGCAGCCGGTAGATCCGGTAGACCTCGGCCGCATCCGCCTCGGCCACCGAGAAGTTGGTGGTCATGAACCAGGTCGACTCGGGCTTGAGGACGGTGGGATCGGCGGTGGCGGCGATCAGGCGGGTGCCGCGGGTCGGCCCGTAGACCGGGCCCAACTCCAGTTCGGCGACGTAGCGCACCAGCGGCTTTCCATGGCTGTCGGCGAGTGTCAGGCGCTGCCAGCGCTCCAGCGGCAGGCGGGATGCGGCCTCGGCCGGGGTGAACGCCGGCGGGTGGGCGGGGTCTTCGACGAACTGCCAGGTGCCGTGACTGGGCTTGAGTGCCAGTACGTAGCGGATCTTGGCGGCCCACAGCTGCCCCTCCAGTTTGGGGTTTTCGCCGTAGACGCAGTCGGCCACCACCGCCCGGAAGGGCACCTTGGCCGCGCGGGCCTCTTCGATCAACTCCCAGGCCAGCTCCGGCTTGGTGGAAAAGGCCGGGTCGGCCTTGCCCTTGGGCAGCCGGGCGGCGGGCCGGTAGGGCCGCACTCCCAGCGGCACATGGAGCGTGCCGTCGGCCCAGTGACTGGTAACGGACACGACGCCGTTGGCGACATGGCCGAGCTTGCCCAGGTACTGCTGAGAGGCCAGTACGATGCCGTGACCGCGCTTGGGATCCCCGGTTTCATCGATGATGAGCACCCCGTTGGTGTGCGGCCCCAAATCCGGAT
>JAFAUH010000355.1 GCA_019243445.1 Streptomycetaceae bacterium
CGTCGATCTCCTTGCGACCGTCGCTCCAGTTGCTGTCGAAGTCATCCAACGCGCGTGCGACCTTGGCCGATCCCAGATCGGCGGCGTAGTCGTCGAACAGCTTCCGCGTGCCGTCCATCGTCTTGCGGATGTTCTCCAGCGTGGAAGCGAACTGCTCCAGCCCGTCAAGATCAACCTTCAGCCGGTCGGGCCCTCCCATCACATGCCTCCCCGCAGCGTCACGCACAGACCCCTGCGTCATCGAAGTAGCGCTGGTCAGACCGACTTGGCACCAGCCGCCCCGTCGATTATGTCAGCCCACATCGCAGGCATCTACCCCAAGCTCCGCCATTCTCCGGCGTGGTGGTCAACGCGGACGAAAACGCGCTGGTCCAGTCGGTACAGGCGCGCACGGCAATCGTAGAGATCCGCGTGCAGACCGCTGGACCGGACGAGGCCGATCCACATCACCCCGACATCACATGCGGGAGCATGGTGGTGGTTCAGCGTGGAATGCTGCGCCTTCCGGGTGCCAGTGAACAGCGGGATATGGTGCGCTGTACAGCGAGCGGTGCCGAGACGGGGGTGGCGGGGGCGATGCCAGCGAGGTAACGCGGAAAGACGGAGCCGTCCCCGTCGCCCGGGTCGGGGTTGGGCGTGGGTGTCATGCGGCGCACTCCATATCGCTCGCCGCGGTGGTGAAGGGGCACCGTGCGGTTGCCGGGAGAGCGGAGGGGTTGGCCCGGACCCAACGGGACAGCGCGGCCCAGGGCCGGTGCAGAGCCAGCACTGTTTCGGTGTCCGGTAGCAGTCCAGCGTCCACTACCCGAGCCGCGGTGTACGTGTCGTTTTCAGCACCGGCCAAGGCGGCATGGACCAGCTCGTGGCCGAGCAGCGTGAGGGTGTGCTGGACGCGGGTGACAAAGTCGCTGTTTGCTGCCGGGTAGTTGTGGGTGCGGGCCCAGCGGGCGGCCTGGTCGTACACCTCGGCCAGGTCGGCGCCGCGGTCGGTGAGCAGGTAGCAGGGGGTGGCGTGGTGTCCTGCGCGGATCAGGTCGTGGTCGCGGCCGGTCTTTATCGCGTGGCGGATCTGGTGGCGGGTGAGGTCGGCGACAATGCGCTGCAGCATATGGCGTTCGACGGGGCCGTTGTCGTCGATCTCGCTGACCAGCCGGATCAGGCCGGGATGAGACAGCACGGCGGCGGTGCGGGCGACCTGCTCAGCGGTGAGCGTGTGGATGTGGTTCATCGGCGTGGGCCTCCTGCCGAGCAGAGGGCGAGGGGGTGGGCGGGTATCTGGTGGGAGAAGAGGTCGTCGGTCTTCCAGGCGGCTGCCGGCGGCTGTATCGACAGCGCCGGGGCGGCGGGGGCCACCGCTGGGGGTGCCGGCAGGCGCGAGGGGGTGGTGATCCACGGGCCCGGCTGCGTCCGGGGCGGTGCCGGGGTCTGTCCCCAGACCGGGTGGGTGTCGGCGGTAGCGGACGGGTCTTCGGCCGCCCAGGCTGAGATGGCGCGGTAGACCGGGGCCAGAGCGCGGCCGTAGGCGGAGAGCTGGAAGTGCGATCCGCCGTGCGTCACCTCGACGAGGCCGTCGTCGACCAGCTGCCGCAGCGGCGGATAGACGGACGGGATGCCGCGGTCCGGCATCGCCGCCGCTGCCAAGGACGTGGCGCTGGCGGTGCCCTGGACCTGCAGGGCCCACAGCAGGGGGGTGGCGTGGCGGGGAGTGATCAGCGCGAGGGCATCTTCGATGTTCTGGGCCGCCGGGATGCGCTCAGGCTCCAGCTTTCCGGTCGCCGGATGGGGCACCATGTCTTTTTCCAGGTGCGCCTCGCCCCAGGCGGCGATCACGGTCAGGACGGGCATCAAGGCGGTGCCGCGGTCGGTGAGGCCGTAGGTGACGTGCCGCGGGGTGTATGCGGTGCGTTCGACCAGGCCGGCGGCGGTGAGTTTGCGCAGTCTCGGGTGGAGCTGGCCGTCGGTCAGCCAGGGCAGCTTCGGCTTGATTTCCGTGTAGCGCAGCGGCTGGGCGGACAGCGTCATCAGTACCCACACGCTCCAGCGCGGGGCGAGTAGCTCCAAGGTGTCGGTGACGCGTGGCAGATCGGTACGGGTGGTGTGGGGCAGACCGGTGGTGGTCACAGGCGGGAACTCCTCGAGCAGGGCGGGCGGGCTTTTACGGCCGGCGGGTCGGCGGCGTCCCGGCAGGTGCCGGGAAGGCAGGGGGCAGGGTGGTGGTGGTCTTCGGCTGGGTGAACTGCACCGGCCGGGTGGGTGCCGGATCGGGCGGGGGCATGGTCTGCAGCAACTCGCTGAGGGCGGCGAGGTGGTCGTCGCGGGTACTGAGCGCCGCCTGCAGCCACGCGACGTCCATCCGCAGGTCATCGGCACACAGTTCGCCCATGTCGCGGTCGACGGCGGTGGCCTGGTGGAGCCGGTCACGGATCCGGGCCACCTGCTCTTCGACCATGGCCAGGAAACTGCGCAGCTCCAGGGCCCGCCGCAAGGCAGCAGGCGCCTGGGGTGCGGTCGCGGCCTCGTACAGTTCGGCGACAGGAGCACCGAAGGCTTCTTCGAGCGCCTCGTCCCGGCTGGTGGGCTTGACCGTCACGCTCACCGCGCCACCCCCCGGGCCGAAGCCGTCGGTACGGCGGGGCGTGCCGGGAGGCTGGTCTGCAGGGACGGCCCCGGGCGGGCCGCCGCAGGGGCGCCGCGCCAGACGCCGGGGCTGCGTCTGCCGGGGGCGTCCGGGTCGATGAGGTAGCGGACGACCATGGCCCGCCCGTCCCGGGCGGCGACTGCGGCGTTCACCCGGTGAGCGAGATCCATCGCGGCGTCGTCGAGTTCACCGGGCTGGGTGCCAAGGACGGCGACGAGGTCGTCCTCGGCCTTCTCCAGTGCCGCTTGAGACTCGGTGAGGAGGCGGTACCAGTGGAGCACTTGCGTGGCCTCGCGGTGGGCCTGTGGCGCCACCGCCACAGCCCGGCACAGCTCGGGAAGGCTCATCTGGAACCGGGCCTCGATCTGCTCGGTGATGACGCCCATCACGTCGTCGGTCTCGTCGCGCACAGCGAACTCCTTGGCTTCGGATGCGGGTGGTTGGTGATGGCAGCGAGGGATGCCGGATCCTCGCCCGGTGCGTTCGGATGCATCGCCGGGGCGGGGACCTGGTGGCGGGGCGGAGTTAACCGCGGCACACGGAGGCGTCGCGGGAGAGGAAGGTTCCGGAAACCCAGCCCGTGACGCCGCAAGTCGTATAGGTGATGCAATGCCTATTGCCGCTGGTGGTTCGGGCAGTGAACGCGTGGCTCTGGTAGGGGCCCCGAGGGCAGTGGGCTTGGTGGTTGTCTGAGAGCGGGTCGTGACGGTCTGCGTGCCGATCGCCCACGCTCCAGTCCGGTCACATGGCCGGGCTCCCGGTGAGGAAACAGAGGCAAACCAGTGCGCGGTACTGGCTGTCGGAGGGCAGATGAGCGGTGGGGCGACCGGGCCGAGAACGAGAGCCGAGGTAGCGATAGGGGCGGAGCGCATAAGGACGTGGCCTCCATACCGGTGCGCGGGGAAAGTGCGAAAAACAGCCCCGGGCAGCGCCGTGCGGGGTCGGATTCCAGAGTCCGGAGAATCCCCGGTTTCGCTAACCGGGGACTGGCTGTTATGTTCCGGCCGCCCCGCGCACCTCGGGCACAGGAAGCGGCCTTACATTCCGGTGCGGGGCATGGGCATTTCCGAGAGTTCAGCGGGATCGGCCACACGGCGGCGAGGCGGGAGCGGGACGCGCGGGCACCGCGGGCGCGGTGGTGTGACGCGGAGTCGCTGGAGCGACCGGCAGCGCGGCGCCCTCGGTGGCAGAAGCGCGCAGGATTTCGCGGGCCCGCCGGTCGCCGTACTCGTCGGCCTGCTTGAACAATGCCTGGTTCTTTGGAGAGTTGCTCAACGGGTCGTACTCGGGGTGCTGGGCCCAGAACTCGTCCCTTGCAACGCGGTGGGCGTCGAGGATGGCTTGTTCGGCCGGGGTGTACGGGTTCGGGTTGGCGGGGATCTCGCCGGCGGCCTCGGCGGCGGGCACGATCATGTCGTCCCACTGGCACGCCGCGTACTCCGGGTCCTGGCCGGACTCGGCGATGTAGCGCCGACGCTGTGCGGCGCCGTATCCGGCTGCGGTCAGCCGCTGGTCGTGGCTGGGCTCGATGATCGTGCTGGGCATCGGCGAGGTCCACCCGTTCTCGTCCCGGTTCCACTGGGTCCGGTTACCGTCCTCGTCGGCGACCCACGCGGTGCTGATGCCGTTCTCATCCGGTGCGCTCCATTCGATGTTCACAGATCGGTCTCCTGCTCAGTGTCGTGGTCGAGGTCATGCGGCTGGTTGGGCGAGGTCGGCTCGTAGTGCCGGGTGTGGGTGGCAACTCGGTGCGTTCGAAGCGCAAGTGCGCGCCGTGGTATCTCGCTGCAGACACAGGGCGATGATCTGGGGCTCGCCAGGGGTTCCTCAGGTCGCAGCCCCGTGGTGCAGGACGTGGTAACTGCGCTGGCCACCGTCGGTGTGGTGTGGTGCCAGCACGCTGAGCACGTCCTGCTCGATCATGATGTTCTGCCAGATGTTTTCCCTGACGCGGGTGTTGATGGCTTTGCAGCCATCAAGGCGGAAATCAGGTGCGGCTGGTGACAGGGAGTCTTCCGGGTGAAGGGGAACGATGCAGTGCCAGTGCGGGGTTGGGCGCTTCACCATCAGCGGCAGGAGCGGGCCGGGGCCCGCCCCGGCCCGCTGTGCGGGCGCGGGGGCAGGCGTGGTCGTACGGCGTGAACCGGCCAGGACGCTGAGGCTGCTGTCGGTGTCGAGGCTGCTCCACGCCCGTGGGCCGACAGCCGCACGAAGGCATCCGGCCTTTAGCAATCACGGCGGGTTCGCCGGGGACCGGTGACGGAGCACGTCGATGTGGTGCAGTCGGTCCCCGGCAAGGAGGGGGTGTCAGCCGGAGTGCCCTGGCAAGGCGGCGAGCAGCGCGCCGCGCCGGTAGGACTTGCGGCGGCGTTTGTCGGGCAGGGTGACGTCGCGGGTGGAGACCTCGTAGGGGGCCAGGAGCTGGGCGAGGCGGGCCTGGCGCCAGCGGCCCTCGGCCACCCCCGGCAGATCACGCAGGCAAGTGACCAGGTCTGCCGAGGCCATGGCGTCCGGGTCGCCGATAGCGGCGAAGACCTCAAGGCAGGCGTGCACGATGCTTTCCGGCTGCCGGCACTGGCCGGGGCAGGACAGGAAGTCGTCATCGTCTTCAGTGTCTTCGGTGTCGTTGCTGTCCTCGTCTTCGGCGCAGCAGCAGGCCACCGACAGCAGCTGGGCCAGTTCGTAGCCGGCCAGGAGGCGGTCGGTGAGGAGATCGGTGAGATGCTCCAGCGTGTTGGCGGCGCTGTCACCCGCAGGGAGGTCAGAGCTGATCAGGTCGGTCAGCTGCTGGTCTAGACGCTGAATCTCGATGAAGGTGTCCAGCAGCATGCGGTGGCGGGGGTTTTCTGGGAGCGGCTCGCCGGCCAGCACGTTGGTGGCGAGGGTGTCGAAGAGGGTGGGGAACGTCAACGGAGGGGGCCTTTCGAGGCAAGTGCGGGCTGAGGAAGGCCGGGCACCGCGGCGGGCGGGGCCGGTGTACGGTGGGGAGGACGGGTGGTCAGTTGCGGGGAGCGGGTGCGGGCGGCGTGGGTGAGTGCGCTGGTCGGGCGCCGGGTGATGCCGAGGCGGGCGCGGGCGGTGTCGTACACCTCGTGCTGGGCGCGGCGGCGGACGGCCACCACGTGGATCTCGGTGCGGTAGGCCGCGTTCGCCGGGGCGGGGCGCTGGGTGTAGACGATGCGCCAGGCTTTGCGCGCGTCGACGTGGAGCTTGTGGTAGCCGGCCAGGTTGCCGGTCAGCTCGCCGCCGCGTACGCGGGCGTTGACGACGTGCTGGAGCTGGGCGAGGGCCAGGTCGCGGATGCCGCTGGGGGCTTGGAGAAGGTCGGTCAGGGCTCTGGGGTCGAAGCTGAGGCCGAAGGCCGGGCGGTTGCCCTGGCCGGTCATGATGCGGCCTCGCCCGGCTCCTCGCTCTCCCGCGGTGCCTGGGTTTCGGGAGGTGAGGAGCGGGCCGACGGCCCGGGGCCGGGCAACAGGCGGTGGGCGGGGCGGTCCGGGTCGGTCATGCACGCCGACAGCGGACCGCCGGGGGCGCGGACGGCGGCCATGGTGTGGGTGAGGAAGTCGCGGTGCCATATCAGCGGGCCGGACAGTCCGGCCTCGGAGTCGGTATGCTGCTGGTAGGCCATCCACAAGGCGTGCAGCCAGGCGACGACGCCCGGGTGTTCTTGCCACTGCTGGCACCACGGCGCGGCGGTGGTGACCTCCGCGCCGTAGACGCGCATCAGGAAGTCGTCCACCCAGTCGGTGAGGGCGTCGAGTTCGTTTTCGTACTCCTCACCGGCCAGCTCCAGGATCGGCCGCGGCTCCGGCGGCAGGGGCTGGTCCGGTACGCCAGGCAGCCCAGGAAGACCGGGCATGCCGAACGCCGGAAACAGTGACGGTGGGAGTGGGGGTACGGCGGCCAGGCTGTCGAGCTGGCGAGCCTGGTCCGCGGCTTGGTCCAGCAGCTTGCGCAGGCTCGCCTCGATGCTTTCCAGATGGGCCTCCGGCACCCGGATCGGTTCCCCTTCCCCGTCGTCGCGGGGGCGGGTGGATTCAGACACGAATGGATCTCCTTGCAGCCGTGGCCAGTGAAGTAAAAGAGGTGCGGCGTCAACCATCCAGGCAATCCCCGGTTTCGCTAACCGGGGATCACCTGCTACAAGGCCTCGCGTGCGGCCGGATGGAGAGATGGATCCACCCGCTTGGCCGCACACGGAGGGAGGGTTTAGGCGGACAGGACGACGTCGTCCTGGGTGAGCGCCTGTTGCATCGTCTGCAATAGTCGCTGTTCAGCGATCTTGGCGTAGTGCTCGGTCTTCTCCACGCCGATGAAGTCCCGGCCCTCCAACAAGGCAGCGACGCCGGTGGAGCCGGAGCCGGCGCAGAAGTCGAGCACGGTGCCCTGCGCCGGGCAGATCTTGACCAGCTCGCGCATCACGGAGACCGGCTTTTGCGTGATGTGCTGCCGGTGCTTGCCCGAGGGCTGCGAGGCGCTGTACAGGCCGGGCAGGTAGACCGGGTTACGGGAGGCGTCGATGGGGCCGTTGGAGGCCCAGACGATGAACTCGCAGTTTTGGGTGAAGCGTCCCTTTTGCGGGCGGGCTTGGGGTTTGTGCCAGGCGAGCACGCCGCGCCACAGCCAGCCGGCGGCCTGGATCGCGTCGGTGGTGATGGGCAGCTGCCGCCAGTCGGTGAACAGCAGCGCGGTGCCGCCGGTCTTGGTCAGGCGGTGGGCTTCGGTCATGATCTGCGTCAGCCAGAACCCGTAACTGCGCTGGTCCATGTTCTCGCCGGTGAAGTCCGGCAGCTCGTGCGAGGCGTCGGCGGAGGTGTACTTCTGCCGCGCGCTGCGGCTGGTGCGCTCCTTGGCGGTCCGCCCGCCGGAGTTGTACGGCGGGTCGGTGATGACGGAGTCGACGCAGTCGTCCGGCAGACCGGAAAGGACGCTCAGTGCGTCGCCCTGGTGCAGGGAAAAAGGCAAAACGGTACCCCAATGTTCGGGTCGGGAGAGGAGAAGGGGAAGCGCTCCGGCTCGCAGGTACGGTCCCTGCCGGCCGCAGGCGGGCAGGGATGAGCCCGCGAAGCCGTACGGCAGGGGGTGCGAGGGGGAGGAAGCAAAACTGTAGGGCACGATCCCCGGTTGCCGAAACGCCCGGAATCACGCCTTGATCACCGGCGATTTCGGCAACCGGGGATCGCCGCTTACTGTTTTGGAACTGCCCGGCGAACACCGCCGATGGCCCCTCCCCCACCCATGCCCTGACGGAGGATTCCCCCTGCCCCGGCACACCTGACCCGCCACCCGCACCGGTGCGCGAGACAACTCCCACCCGTAATCGCCGATTCTGATCACCTATCACTGGCCGCCGCGCCCTTCCACTCCTCGTACCGCGCGGTCGGCACAACACCCCCAAGGACACCCCGCTGTGACCCACCCCTGCCCTGTGCTGCCGGAACACCGGCCGAGACCCGCCCGCTTCCTGATCGGGGGCCGGCCGGGTTGAAAGGCATAGCCGCCACCCTCGGCGCCGCCTGTCTCTTCCCCCTCCTGCTCGCCGGCACCGCCGCGATGGCTGCGGCCGAAGCTGCCGCCGCCCAGAACGCCTCGTGCGCCCCGGACGCCGGTATCGACACCGAAGCCGTCGCCCGGCAGGTCGCCACCGTCCTCGGCGGCAAAAAGCCGGACCGGAGCCTTGCCATCCCGGGGCTGGACGTGCCCGGTGAGCAGATCCCCAACGCCGAGACGATCGTGGCCACCGGCATCACGTTGCACATCCCGGACAAAGGACAAGTCATCGCACTCGCCACCGCCTTGCAGGAATCGGATCTGCGCAACCTGGCCTCCGGCGACCGCGACAGCCTCGGGCTGTTCCAGCAGCGCCCCAGCCAGGGCTGGGGCACCCCCGCGCAAATCCGCGACCCGGTCTACGCGGCCACCCGGTTCTACACCGCCCTGCTCCAGGTGCCCGGTTGGCAGCAGATGACCGTCACCGAAGCCGCCCAGGCAGTGCAGAAGTCCGGGTTCGGCGACGCCTACGCCAAGTGGGAACCCCTCGCCCGCGCCCTGCAGACCGCCTTCACCGCAGCCCTTCCCGGCGCGGCCAAGAACACCACCACCGGCCCCGCACCGGCTGCCAGCGCTGCTGGCGGTTGCACCACCGGCAAGGATGGTGTCGGCTTCGGTCCGATCCCGGCCGGGACAGTACCGGGCGGCTATGCCATTCCGGTCTCGGCGCCGGGGCAGGTGCGCACCGCGATCCGGTGGGCGCTTGGTCAGCTCGGCACCCCGTACCAGTGGGGCGGTAGCTGCACCGCCGCCCACGGGCCCGATCCGATGGGCCGCTGCGACTGCTCGTCCCTGATGCAGCAGGCATACGCCGCAGCCGGGATCACGCTGCCGCGCACCACCTACGAACAGGTGAAGCAGGGCAAGCCAGTTGCGACCTCCGCGTTGGCGCCGGGGGATTTGCTGTTCACCGAACCCGGGCCCGCCGGGCCGGGACATGTGGGCATGTACATCGGCTCCGGGCTGATCATCAACGCCCCACACACTTCAGACGTCGTGCGCCCGGCCACCCTGGCCGACTGGACGCCACAGATCGTGGCCGCCCGCCGCATCGTCCCCTGACGAACCGTTGGTCCCTCGTCCTTCGCTTCGCCTTCTCATTGATTCTATCCCGACTCGCCGCCGGTGACACCGCATTGGACAAATCCGCCCCCTGGCGCCCGTCTGATCCACACCGGGCCGACCACCAGGTTCTTTCTTTCGCGGCCGTCGCGCCGCCTCCCCGTCTTTTCCTTTCCGTCTCTTCATTCCCCCTGTTTCCGCACGGCCTGCCGGCCGATCATGCAAGGAGCCCTGCCATACCTATGTCTGTCGCCGACCGCGTCATCCAGCTCGCCTACGATCCCGGGATCTCGCCCAAGTCCGGTGGCCTGCCGGGACTGGATGTGCTGAAGAACGTCGTCAGCAGTCTCAATCTGTACGGGATCATCGCCGTCGTCGGCGCCCTCGCGGTGTCCATGGCGGTGTGGGCGTGGGGGCACCACACCGGTGGCCACCAGGCCGAGGCCAACGGCAAGAAGGGCGCCCTGGTCTCCGCCGGGGCCGCACTCGGCCTGGGCGCCGCCAACGGCATCGTGGCCTTCTTCTCGGCCCTGGGGTCGCAGGTCCACTGATGACACGTCACTCCTCATCATCCCGTCGGCACGGCCACGCCTCGGCGTGGCCGGCCAGCCGGCGCATCGCCGTCGCCGCCCTCGTGCTCGCCGTGCTGCTCGCGGTCGCCGGATTCGCCGCCTGGATCACCGCCCGCGACCAGCAGCACGAGGCCGCCCGAACCCCGCCGGTCCCCGCCCCTTCCGTCCCCAGCTCCGTGCCCGTGCCGTCGCCGGGCACCGGGTCGGTGGCCAGGCCGCCGCGTACCAGCGATCCGGTCGTCTATGCCAAGGCCGCCGCGGCGATGCTGTGGTCGTACGACACCCGCACCACCAGCCGCGACCAGCAACTGGCCGGCATGCACGCGTGGATGACAGCGGAGACCGCCTACAGCGACTGGTCCTCGATCGCCGCCCAGGTGCCGGATGCGGTGCTGTGGTCGCGGATGCAAGACCAGTCCCAGTACGCCTCCGCCACCGTCACCGAAGGGCACTTTCCGTCCGCGTTCCGGCAAGCCCTCGCCGAGGACCCCGCTGCCTTGAGCGAGGCGTACATCTACGCGGTCACCGTCACCGGACGGCAGTTGATCGCCTGGAAGGGCGGCGGCGCGGGAGCCGAGGCCACCGCGGTCACCCTCGCCGTGCAGTGCCGGCCCTCTCGCGACTGCGCGCTGGTCTCCCTCGCGCCGAGCGTCGCCCCGTAAACCCGCCGATCAAATGGATTAAGGAGCGGTCTGCCCGTCCATGGATTTTTGTTCCCTCCCCCTGGCCAGCCGGGTCTGCGACGCCGCCGACGCGATCAACTTCGTCACCGACCCCGGCAAAGGGATCACCGACGGCATCGGCGACTGGATCGCCAAAAGCTGCGGCCAACTCGCCGCCGCGGCAGCCGACCTGGCCGCCAAGGCCGTCGACGCCACCACCAGGATCGACTTGAACGCCTCCTGGTTCCGCGACAACTACGAGCTGATCTTGCCGATCGGCCTGGTCCTGCTGGTGGCGACCTTTTGCGCCCAGCTCATCCGGGCCGCCGTCCGCCGCGACGGCCGGGCCCTGACCCAGGCGTTCACCGGCACCGCCAGCGGTGTGCTGTTCGCTTTCTCCGCCATCGCCGCAACGACGGTGGCCATCGAGGTGGTCGACGCTCTTTCTGACGGGTTGTTCGCCGCGGCCCATTCCTCCCTCAGCGACGCGGTGCGCCGCATGGTCGCAGTCTCCGAGATCGGGGCAACCGCCCAGCTGGGCTGGCTGGTCCCCACCGTCGCCGCCCTCGGCGCCGCCATCGGCGCGTTCCTCTATTGGTGCGTGATGATGGTCCGCAAGGTCGGCATCCTGGTCCTGGTCACCCTTGCGGTCTTCGCCGGGGCCGGCGGCGGCTGGGAGGTCGCCCGCCGGTGGCGCAAGGGCTGGATCGAGGCCACCGCCACCTTGATCGTCTCCAAGCTGCTGATGACCATCATCTTCCTGCTCGGCATCTCCGCCATCGGCAAGAGCGAGTCCACCGGCGGTCTCGGCGCGCTCGCCGACGTCCTGTCCGGCATCGTCATCGTGATCTTGGTGTTGCTGTGTCCGTACGCGACGTTCCGCTTCGTGCACTGGGCTGCGGAGGGCACCAACGGCGAGGACATCCACCGCGCCGGCGGCGCTGGCGCGCAAATCGCCCGGCAGCACGCCGAACGCGCCGGACGCAAGGCCGCCGCCCTGGCCGCCACCAGCGGCGGCGCGGTAGCCGCAGCGGGCGCGGCCCCGCAGGGCCCCGATATCGTGCCCGGCCAGTTCCCCGGCGACATCGCCGGCCACCCCACGAACAGCAACGGCACGGGCGACCACCAGGACACCGGTCGCGAACAGGCCATGCAGCCCCCGCCGACCCACATGGGCCAGGACACCCCCGGCCCGCCCGACGGCACCCCCGGCCACGGCGAGTCCGGTTCCGGATCCTCGACCGGCGGCGACTGGATGTCGGCTGTCCCGACCGACGCCTCGACACCCCCACCACAGGGCGCTCCACCGGCCCCGGCCCTCGCCGACCCCGCGCACGGCCCCGCCACACCGCCGCC
>JAFAUH010000030.1 GCA_019243445.1 Streptomycetaceae bacterium
ACCAAGGCCAGGCTCGGAGGGGACGCCGACGCGCCCGAGCGGCAGCTCACCAAGAGCCTGGCCCCGGTCCGGGAGGTCATGGACGCGGGAGACCTGGACTTCAACCAGCTGCTTCAACGAGACCTGGACGACCACCGGGTGGCGGTCAACCTCATCCCGTACCTGCTCAAGCAGAAGTCCACCGGTCCGGCGTTCTTCCCCCCGATCGTGGCCGTGCTCCTGCCGTTTCAGAACAAGCGGCCGACCGTCTTCCCCGCGCTGGGGGCTCCGACCCCGGTAGAGCACGACGACGCGCAATGGCGGGAGGAACGGGCCGGCACCGCCTTCCGGGTGCACCGTCTCCTCGACTCCGACGGACAGCTCCACGGGGCAAACCTCGGCAAACTGTGGTGGAACCAGTCGGAGTCGAGCCTTGTCGTCCTCGACGGCCAGCACCGGGCGATGGCTCTGCTGGCCGTCGAGCGGACCCTGTCCCGCAGCTGGCAGGGCAGCGGCGCCCAGTTCCGCCCCTTCTACGAGCACCAGGTCGAACACCTGCTCCGTGAGTACCAAGTCTCCGAGGTGGACCTGGCGAAGATCGAGGTGCCCGTGACCGTCTGCTGGTTCCCGGGCGAGACCGGCGAGCCCTCCCGGGCGCACGAGGCGGCACGCAAGCTGTTCGTCGACGTCAACAAGGAGGCCCGCCCCCCAAGCGAGTCCCGGATCATCCTGCTGTCCGACGGCGAACTGTCCAACGTGCTCACCCGCAGCATGCTGAGCGCCCTGCGCGGCCGCAGCGACACCTACCTGCCGCTGTACGCGGTGGAGTACGACAACCCCGAGGTGAACACCAGCCGCCCCGCCCGCTGGTCGGTCATGACGAACATCCACCTGCTCAAAATGGCCGTCAACCGCTGCATCTTCGGCCCGCCCAAGTACCTCACCAACCTCGCTCAGCCGATCAGCGGCAGGGAGAAGGCCGAGGAACGCGACCGCTTCATGCGCACCCAGCTCGACCTGGTCAGCCTCCTGCCGGAATACCTCGACGACGCCGGCTACCCCTACGACCTCGACGGCATCGGCGACGCCAAGTTCCCGCTCGGCCGCTCGGAAGCCCTGGCCAGCAGGTTCATGGAAACGTGGGGCCAGGCGATTCTGACTCTCCTGTCCCGGACCGCGCCGTACGCCGCCCACGCAGCCAGCCTCACCAGCTTCAAGGAGAGCTGGCACACCGCGAACACCCATGCCCAGCTCGCCCATGACGCCCTGTTCGGCGGTGTCGGGATCTACTGGACGCTCCGCGACAGCTACGACCACTACCAGGCCAACCGCACCCAGGACGGGCCGAAACCGCCGAAGTCGGACGTGATCAGAGCCTGGGAGGCCCTGAAGGAGAAGGAGAACGAGTTCGACGAGCACCGAGCCCACGAGTACCTCGGCTCGGTCCGCCCCGACGCCATCAGGCGCTGCAAGACCGCCTTCAGCGTCTTCAACACGCACGCCTGCCAGCTCGGCATGGTCATGGCCCTCGGCTCCCTGTGGGAGATGCGCAAGAACCAGCCCGGCGGCGCCGACCTCAAAGACCTCCCCGCATTCGCGGAGGCCCTGGTCACGGCGTGGAAC
This sequence comes from Streptomycetaceae bacterium, assembly GCA_019243445.1. Classification (GTDB taxonomy): domain Bacteria; phylum Actinomycetota; class Actinomycetes; order Streptomycetales; family Streptomycetaceae; genus Streptantibioticus_B. The sequence continues at coordinate 1,603 of JAFAUH010000030.1, forward strand.
ACCTTCTTCCAGATCGACCGCGGCCGCGCCCGCGACCGCAGGTACGCCTTCAGCAAGGACTGCAGCAACCCGATCAACCAGATCGCCAACATGGACACCCCCAACGCGGTGTACTTCCGGTACTTCTGGATGCAGACCCTCACCATCCCCACCGTCTGGCAGCACATCTCCCCGTGGCTGACCGACCGGGACGCCTTCGACGCCGGGCTCGGCGATGCCCGGCGCCTCTACCTGGAGCTGTGCGTCAAGCAGCAGTGCAAGGCCCTGGAGGTCAGCCAGCCCACGCTCGGCCCCGGCAAGCGGGAGGAGCAGGCCAAGAAACTGGCCACAACCGCGCTCAAGAAGGCCCTCCGTAACTGGTTCGAAGTCTCTGACCAGGACTTCGAAGCATGGCGGGCACACCAGCCCGCCCGGGCCACTCAGGTCGAACTGGAGCTGGAGGAGGAGAGCGCATCCAGCGCGGGAGAAGGTCTCGACACTCAGTAGTCCATCGAGGGCAGGGGCAGTCGCCCAAGCCGCGGAGCCCAGCGGCACCGTCGCAGGCGACCAGCGGCAGCGCGAACCGCCCCGCCCCACCGCCCATTCGCTGCCCCCTCCGGACCTGCCACCGATCTTGCTCGACTGCACCCGCACTCGAGCCGGGGCTCCGGAGGGAGCTTCGAAACTTTGACTGCAAGAATTACGAGATCAACTAAAGCTCTCGTGTAGCATGCTCTCCGATAGGCAAGGACGCCATCGGAAGAGAGCAGGTCAGATGAGCGAGGGGAACCCCCTGTGGTCGGCCGCGCTGTTCGGCCAGGACGCGTTGCGGATCCAGGGCGCGGTGGAGGCCGGCCTGCTCGACACCCGCGACGCGATGCTCGACGTCCACGCGGTCGCCCGGTCCGGCAAGCAGTACGCGGCAGCTGGCGCCCGGATGACCAACCAGTTCGACCGGGTCGCCGAGCACGTTCTCGGCCTGGAGATCGACGGCACGCGCATGGTGCCGGTCGGGACCTTCTACGAGCTGGTGCTCGTCCGCAACATCTTGCTGTACCCGTTCCGCATCGACACCCAGAAGCGCTCAGACCCCGGAGAGAAGTGGCCCCGGAAGATCACCAAGATCGTGGCGGAGCTGTTCTCCGCGTTCGGCCCGCAGGCGCGTTGGGCGGAGGAGGCGCTGCCGGGGATCGGGGTAGAGCCGCCGGAGCCGGATCTGCGGCGGTCGCTGGCTGAGCTCGCCGAGCTCAGTCCCCGGCCGGCGCTCGTCCTGATCCCGTACGTGATGAATCTCTCCGGTCTGCACGGCGCCTGGTGGGGACAGGCGAACCTGCTGGACGGTGCGGGTCATCTCGACTGGGCCTCGCGGTTCACCGCCTTGTCCGTTGAACAGCACGGCCGCCCGGCCTCGGTGCCCCAGCCGCGCGCCGCGCAGCCTGTGTTCGACTCCGGCGAGCTCCCGCACGTGATGCTGGCGACCCGCTCCGATGCCGAGCGGAACATGATTCGTAAGCTGGACCTGCCGGTGAAGACCGAGCACGAGGCATCCGAATCCGACACGGCGAAGAGTGATGAGCACTGAACAGCCCGCGATCCCGGGCGTCGACCATGCCGACCTCCATGACCTGAACCGGGGCTTCGCCGCCGCCCGGCTCACCCAGGCTCGACACCTCGCCGGCCTTACCAAGAAGCAGGTGGCCGACGCCATCGGCGTCACGGCCGCCGCGGTCGGACAGTACGAGACGGGGAGCAACAAGCCTCGGCCCGAACTGATCGGACGCCTCGCCGCGGTGCTGGACGTTCCCGCGACGTTCTTCCTCGCCGGCAGGCCCATCGGTACGTTGGACGCGTCCATGGCCCACTTCCGGGCCCTGCGCTCCACTTCTGGTGCCCAGCGCAACCGGGCCCTGGGTTTCGCCGGCCAGGTCTGGGAACTCACCCATGCCCTGGAAAAGCGGGTACAGCTGCCCCTGGTCAATCTGCCCGGATTCGCGGGCGGGGAGGTGCACCCCGGAACCGAACTGCCCACCGAGCCAGTCGCTGCCGCCCGGGCCCTTCGCCAGTACTGGGCACTGGGCCAAGGACCGGTCGGGCACATGGTGCGGCGGATGGAGTCCCACGGGATCGTCGTCGTCTCCCCCCCGGTGGACAGCGCCGCGAACAAGGTCGACGCCTTCGCCAGCGCTGGGCTGCCCAGGCCACTAGCCGTCATCACCGCCAACCGGGCCGACGACGTCTACCGGTACCGCTTCAGCGCCGCCCACGAACTGGGGCACCTGGTACTGCACGCCACAGCGACAGGCGATGCCCAGCAGGAACGGGAGGCCGACACCTTCGCCGCGGAGTTCCTGACTCCCAGGAACAGCATCCTGCCGGTACTCCCACGACGCCTGGACTTCGCACAGCTCGCCATCCTCTCGCGTACCTGGGGCGTATCGGTGCACTCCTTGGTCTACCGGTGCCGCGAGCTTGGACTGATCTCCGACTCCACCGCCAGCCGCGCCTACCAGCGGCTGCGGGGCCTGCGTGACCAGCCGGGCTTTTCCCCCGAGCCGGTCACCCACTTCCCTGGCGAGCAACCGATCATGCTACGGTCCGCCTTCGAACTGGCGGAGCGGGACACCGGCTTGACTATCCGGGACCTGGCCCGTGAGCTCGCCTGGAAACCAGCGCGGGTCCGAGAGCTGTTGGGCATGCCAGACACCCGGCCAGTCCTCCGGCTTGTCTGACCGCCGGTGACCGGAGCTCACCCGGTCCGTCCTCCCCATGGCGCCGCCGAAGAGGTTCTGAGCCAGCGATTACGGCGTTGAGGCTGTGCGACGGGCCTGGCTGGCGGCCGACGTGCTGGGCCGCGATGCCGTCCCGGATCACCAGGTCGTCGTCGCGAGGCCAGAACTTTAAGCCGCGAGCCGTCGGGGCGGTCACCGGTCTCCGGTGGGGGCTTCGGCCCGCAAGACGACGGCGAGCCCTTCTTCCACGGTGGTGGCCGGCCACCATGGGAGCAGCGAGGTCAGCCGCCGCGGGTTGGCGACCAGGCGGTGGCGGTCGGATGGCCGCAGGCGGGCGGGGTCGTATTCGACGGTGAGGGGGCGGCCGAGGGTCTGACTGGTCGTGGTGACGAGGGTGTGTCCGTCGGTGGCAATGCCGGTGCCGATGTTCACCACGCCGGTGGCCTCGCCGTCCAGCAGGTCGGTGAGGGCGGCTGCGGCGTCAGAGACGAAGGCGACACCAACGGCTGCGTTCCACGCTCCGCCGCGCTCGGCTACCTGTACCGGCCGGACGAGGTCGGGGACCTGGGCTATGACGTCCTCAAGACGGTCACGCTCACCCACGCCCATCCCGACGCCGTGATGGCGGCGCTTGTCTTCGCCATCGCTGTCAGCCACGCCGTCACCGGCGACACCCCTCGCGATGCCCTGCACACGATCCGCACTGCCCTGCCCCACCTGGTCCGGCTCGCGGGCGGCGGCCGCACAGTGGCCGAGGCCGTCTTGGCGCACACCGCACCGCGAAAGGGCACCGCCAGCGCGAGCACCCTTGTTGACCATCTCGAACAGGCGGTGGGCATGGGGGTGAAGGCGCGTTCCTCCGCGGTCGCCGGGATCGTCCTCGGGCTGTCGGACCTTGCGCCGCAAGACCTGCTGCCCTGCCTCTTCCGCCGCCAGGCCCAGGGGGACCTCGACTCCGTCGCCGCCGTCTGCGGCGCCCTCGCCGGCGCCTTCCGCCCCGAAACTATCCCGGCCGCGTGGGGCGCCGTCATCGAGCAGTACAACGGCATCTCCTTCAACGACATCGCGCGCGGCCTCCACCAGGTACGTACGAGGGCGTCCCGATGACGGCAGCCTCGGACTGGTTCGCCGCCTGCTACGAGCGCGCCCTCGCCACCGGGCGACGCCGGTTCCTCGACTCCGTCATCGGCCCCGTCGAGATCGTCGCTGCCCCCGACGGCCTGGACGGGGTCAACTGGCCACCTCACCACGTCCGCCCCCAGCCCGCCGCTCCTGTATCCCTCACGGTGGCGGTGACGACCGAACCGGCGCCCGTCCCGATCAGCGCGTCCCTGGCCTCCTCCCCCGCCCAGCGCAGCCGCCTCCACGGCCGGGGAGCCTTCCCGCTGTGCTGGATGCCCGGTCAACCCTGGATCGCCCGGTACGACGACGGGCCGCTCGTCCTGCGCGACGGAAGCCGGATCCTGATCAGCGAGATCCCCCGCTGCAGCATCTCCGCCTGGCTCAACCGGGTTCTGCGCGAGGTCTTCATCCATGGTGGCCGCCGTCACGGATTCCGCCTGTGCCACGCCGCGATCATCGACATCGCAGGCCGCGGTCTGCTGATCACCGGGCCGAGCGGTGCCGGGAAGACCGATCTCGCCCTGAAACTCGCCCGGCAGCTTCCTGCCCGCGTCGTCACGATCGACCGCGGCATCATCGGCCACGACAAGGACCAGCTCGTCGCCGGAACGCTGCCGTTCGGGCTGAACATCCACCGCGACACCCTCCGGGATCTCGGCTGCAACGACGCCCTCTTGAGCCGCTACCCGCCGGTCAACGGCAAGCACTACCTCCCCGCCGCCGACGCCGTCCGCCACTGCCAGATCAGGCTCGTTCCCCGCACACGCATCCGCGGACTCGTCCAGCTCGCGCCCGCAGCGGCAACACCCCCGTGGCACCGCCTCGATGCAGCGGGCTTGGCCCGCGCTCTTCACGCCGCCGACACCGCCGGCACCGACCCCGGCTACCAGACCGACTGGCTCGGGCTGAGCACCGACGAGGCGCTCGCGCCCCTCCAGCCCAGTCGCGCCACCACCGGATGGACCCTGCACTACCGTCCAGGCGGTCCGTTTCCGCACGCCTGGCTCATCGACATCGCCCGGACACTCGGCGCCGAAACCCCCGACAGCTCCGGACCGCCGCACCCACACGACGAATAGGGTTGGACACCGTGACGACCAAATACAGCATCGAGTGCTGGATCACCAGCCCTGACCAGGGCGTCCTTCTCCTCCAGGTACCGGCCCGGGAAGGCAAGCACGAAGCGTTCTGGCAGCCGGTCACCGGCGGCATCGAGGACGGCGAGACCCCGCTCCAGGCCGTCCTCCGCGAGATCCGCGAAGAGACCGGACTGGAGCTCACCGACACCCAGCTCACCGAGATCGCCACCGACCTGACCGTCGTCATCTCCCGCGAGCTGACCATCAGCAAGACCCTCTACACCGCCAGCACACCGGTCACCACGGTGACCACCAACCCGCACGAGCACCAGGCCCACCAGTGGCTTCCGCCGGCCCGCGTCGCCGAGGCCCTGTTCTGGCACAGCAACTGCGACACC
>JAFAUH010000074.1 GCA_019243445.1 Streptomycetaceae bacterium
CTTCGAGGACATGCACACCGCCTTGCGCCGTGAGCTGCTCAGCCACCGAATTACCGACGTCATCGCAGCTCACAGCCCCACCCAGCAAATCCGCCAAGTCCTCAAGGAGTTGGTCGGCCTCGCCGCATAACTGCGAAACACGAGCGATCTTGCTGCGCTGTTTCCGCAGGCACCTGTCCCGCCCTTGCCGTCTGCGGGGTGTCGGCATGGCGGTGACCGCAGCGCGCACCGCACAGAAGCTGACGGTCGACGAGATCTGCGCAGAACTGCAGATCGCACGGTCGACCTTCTACGACTGGCGGCAAAAGGGGCGCGGACCGCGCTGCATACGGCTGCCCAACGGTGCCTTGCGCATACGGCGCAGCGACTTCGAGAACTGGCTTACTGATTGTGAGGACCGTCCCTGATGGACAGCTCGTTCGACGTCCGTATCTATGCGATAGAGACGAACAAGCGGGCCAAAGGCAACAGCTACACCCTGCGTTGGAAGGTGGGTGGGAGGAAGCACAGCAAGACCTACAGCGGCAAGGCCCTTGCGGATGCGCGAAGATCGGAGCTGATGGCCGCCCACAAAAAAGGCGAGCCGTTCAGCGTGACCTTGGGGCTTCCGATCTCCTTCACCTCCAAGGCGGCCGAGACCAACTGGTACGACTTCGCCCTCGAGTACACCGATGCGAAGTGGCCCAGGTCCTCCGCCAACACCCGCAAGAACATCGCCAAGGCCATGACGGCGGCGACCGTCGCCCTGCTGCGGACACCGGTACGGCAGTTCGATCCGGTGCAGGTGCGCACCGCGCTGCGGGAGTTCGCCTTCAACACCAAACGCAGAGCCGAGGCACCGGACGAGGTGCGGGTCATCCTGGAGTGGGTCCAGCGCAACACGCTCGCCATGGACGCCTGGGAGGATCCCGGGAAGGTCGAGACGGTCCTCGCCGCCTTGGGCACGCGCCTGGACGGCACCGCGGCAGCCGCCAGCTCCGTCCTACGCAACCGCCGGATCATGAACCTGGCCATGGGTTATGCGATCAAGCACCAGATCCTGCGCTCCAACCCGCTCCCGAAAGGCAGGGGAGAGGGCACCGCTCCGAAGGTGGCGCAGGCCATCGACAAGCGCTCGCTGCTCAACCCCGGCCAGGTCGCCCAACTGCTGGAGTGGATAGGTGAGCGACCGCGGCGCGGGCGCCTCTACCGGGCCTTCTTCGCCACCCTCTACTACGCGGGGCTGCGCCCTGAGGAGGCCGTGGCGCTGCGGGTCAGCGACGCGACACTCCCGGAAGCCGGCTGGGGCGAGTTCCTGATCCACCAGGCGCAGCCTGAGGTCGGCAGCCAGTGGACCGATGACGGTGAGGTCCACGAGGAACGGGAGCTCAAGGGACGGGCCGAGGGCGAGACACGCCCGGTACCTATTCACCCGTCCCTGGTGGCGACCCTCCGCGAGATCATCGAGGCGTACCAGCTGAAGCCGGCCGACCTGCTTTTCCCCGGGGAGGGTGGCGGCATGCTCTCCGGGTCGGTGTTCCGGCGCGTGTGGGCCAAGGCGCGCCAGAAGGTTCTTGTCGAATATGAGTACGCCTCGCCGGTCGGCAAGCGGGTGTATGACTTGCGTCACACTTGTCTGACGACGTGGCTGAACAACGGCATCCCGCCGGCGCAGGTTGCCGAGTGGGCAGGCAACAGCGTGCCAGTCCTGCTGGCGACCTACGCGCGCTGCATCGTCGGGCAGCAGGCCGATTATCTGAAACGCGTCCAAGGCGTCCAAGACCTCCCGGTGGCGGAGGTGTGAGCGGCCTGGGAGCCCATGTTCGAAGGGCTCCCAGGCCGCTCCGCTATGTGCGCGCGGTCTTCTGGGGTGGGGCAGGGGCCGTGGGATTCCGTGGGACGTATATGGGACGGCCACCCGTAGAAACCCGGTTTCAGCCGGTGCCAGCCGGACTCGGCACCCGGTGGGGGAGGGGCCAGCCGCAGGGCCGGGAAGATCGCGCTTCACCGCTGTGACCTGCGAAAACGCGGCAGGTCACAGGGAATATGATCTTGTGCCCCCGGCAGGACTCGAACCTGCGGCCAAGTGCTTAGAAGGCACCTGCTCTATCCGCTGAGCTACGGGGGCTGGGCTGCGGCCACGGCTTCTCCGGTCCCGGTGCCTGCGGATCCGACCGTGCGGCCGTGTGCTGGCGGGCTCGGTGGTTCCGCGACCTTGCCGGGGACAAGGATAAAGCGCTGCGGACGTCATGCCGGGCGCTTCACCTCCGTGGCATGTTGTGGAGGTTCAGTGAAGCGGTCCGATAATCGCAGGTGAGTGCCGAGCATGCATCGGTTTTGACGTCTCAGGCGTCGGGTGTTGTGTACTCGTTATGCGCGCGTCTCGCGCGTTTCTCCTGCCTCCTGTCGCGTGTGGATCAGCCGGGTGGGTCGAGCATGACGGATAAGTGCCGGATATGCTTCAAAAAGCTAGCAAACTTGGGCATTCTTCGCCTGTGGTGATCTTGGACATGCGGCCCGGACTGCTCGATGCGTTGGCGATGGTGCGCGCTCGGGTCGATGCTGCATGCTTCCCTCTTCCGTTGCCCGGCGCCCTTCGCGCCCGCCGGACGCGGCAGGATCTGCTTGCGCAGCTCGACGACTATCTCGTGCCTCGGCTGCGCACACCCGAAGCGCCGCTCCTCGCCGTCGTCGGAGGCTCCACTGGTGCCGGAAAGTCGACGCTGGTCAACTCTCTGGTCGGTCGCCCGGTCACCGAGGCCGGGGTGCTGCGGCCTACTACCCGCATCCCCGTGCTCGTATGCCACCCGCACGACCGGCCGTGGTTCGAGGACAGGCGGGTCCTCTCTTCTCTTCCGCGCGAGCGGCCCGGCGGTGCGGGGGAGCAGTGCGGCGACGGTGAACCGTGGCTGCGGCTAGAGGAGGCCGACTCGCTGCCGCCCGGCCTTGCGCTGCTCGACACGCCCGACGTCGACTCGCTGGTCACCGCCAACTGCGAGCTCGCCGCCGAGTTGATCTGCGCAGCCGACATCTGGATCCTCGTCACCACCGCTGCCCGGTACGCCGACGCGCTGCCTTGGCGGCTGTTGCGTTCTGCCAAGGAGCACGACGTCACGCTCGGCACCGTCCTTGACCGGGTGCCGCACCAGATCGCCGATGAGGTTTCCCATCACTACGGGGCGCTACTGGAACGGGCCGGGCTCGGTGACGCACTGCGGTTCACCGTACCGGAGCTTCCCGAATCCGCCGACGGTGGCGGGCTGTTGCCCCGTACTGCTGTCGCTGGCCTGCGGGAGTGGCTGCGGTACTGCTGCGAGGACCCATTCGCGCGGCGTGCCGCTGCCCGCCGTACCGCCGAGGGCACCCTGGCGGCGCTGCGAGCCACGCTTCCCGCGCTTGCGGGGGCATCGGCCGCCCAGCACGCGGCGGTCGTACGGCTGTCGGCGCAGGTCGTCGACGCGTACGCGGTAGCGGCGACGCATGTCAGGGAAGCGGCACGGGACGGTGCGGCGTTCGCGGGCGAGGCGCTGGTGTGGTGGCGTGGCTACCCGCAGTGCGGGTCTGAGGCGTTGCAAGACGCGCTGGCGGACGGAGTCTCAGCATTGCTGCGTACCGCGATCGATGCCGCGGACGAGCGGGCGGCTGAGGCCTGGCGAGGGGACCAGGCCGGGGAGGCGCTGCTCGCAGTGTCGAAGTGGGAGCCGGACCGCGAGGCCGTGGCGGGCCGTACCGCGGAAATGGTTCGGCAATGGCGTGCTTCACTCACCGAACTCGCTTATAAGGAAATCAAGTTCGGGCATGACAGTGGACGCGTCACAGCTGCCACCGATCCCGAGGATGTCGCGGCGCTCCTTGCCACCGTGCTGCTCGGTGGGGGCGCAGGTGTCGGCGCCGGCGAGCGGTTGGCCGAGACGCTCGGTGTGTACGCGGCGCTGCGCATGCAGGACAGGGTGTGGGCGGAATTTGACGAGATGTGCGCGAGCCTGCTGGAGACCGAGCGGGACCGGCGGCTGGCCGTGCTCGACGCCTTCGGCGTCGCACCGAGCCAGCAGTCCGCATTGATCGCAGCGCTCTCCGTGCTCGGCAAAGCTCAGGAACGCGGCCTTCAACAACAGCGCAAACCCCAGGAAGTGGTGAGGTGATGCTGGTGAACGGTGCGATCCGCTTGCCCGACGACGTACGAGAAGATGCACGAGGAGATGCACGAGGAGACGTATACGTCTCCGTATACGGAGACGTACGAGGAGATCGTCTGCAACAGCGGGTCGATGCGTTCGGCGAGTTGTTGAGTCTTTCCCGGAGGAGAGTTGACGCCGCGGCGCTCGCCGACACCGGTGCGCTGCTCGACCGGGTCGCGGAGCGCCGCAGGCTCTCCCGTGACCACACGGTCGTCGCGCTTGCGGGAGCCACCGGAAGCGGAAAGTCCTCGCTGTTCAACGCGCTGACCGGGATCGAGATCTCCGAGATCGGGGTGCGTCGACCGACGACCGTGTCGCCAGTCGCGTGCGCGTGGGACCGCGGAGGGGCGGCCCCGCTGCTCGACTGGCTCGGCATTCCGCCCCAGGCGCGCTTTGGGCAGCGTGCCCTGCTCGACGGCGTGCACACTCGCTTCGGCGGACCGGATGCGGGCCTGGAAGGGCTCGTCCTGCTCGATCTGCCCGATCACGACTCGGCGGCACCCGGCCACCGGCAGCAGGTGGACCGGCTGCTGGAGTTGGTGGACGTGGTGGTGTGGGTGCTCGATCCGGAGAAGTACGCAGACGCGGTGCTGCACGAGTGCTATCTGCAGCCGTTTGCCGGGCACGCCGATGTCATGATCGTCGTACTGAACCAGATCGACCGGTTGCGGGAAGAGGCCGCCGAGCAGGTGCTTGACGATCTGCGCAGGCTGCTGGACGACGACGGCCTCGCGGTGGGCGAATACGGCGAGGCCGGCGCTGTGGTGCTGGCCGCCTCGGCTGCGACAGGCGAAGGAGTGGCAGACCTGCGGGCCGCGCTCGCGCAGATTGTGTCCGAACGGGGAGCCGCGGACCAGCGGCTCGCGGCCGATGTGGACCTGGCCGCGGCGCGGCTGCGGCCGGCGTTCGTCGGGCGCGGTAGGGCGGGGCTTACGGATGAGGCATGTGCGGAGTTCTCGGAGCGGCTGGCGGAGGCTGTGGGAGCGAGGGCGGTCGGGCGGACAGCGGAACGTGAATGGCTGGACGCCGCGGGTCGGGCTTGCGGGGCGCCGTGGACGCGTGTGCTGAAGAGGCACCGAGCGGCGCAGCCTGCTGGGCAGCATCACGAGGCGTGGCGGCGCAGTGCGTCCGTGACTGTGCCCGCAGCAGCGCGGCCCGTGGTCGCCGAGGCGGTCCGTACGCTGGCTGGCTCCGCAGCGGATGGACTGCCCGCGCCGTGGGCACAGGCGGTGTGCGAGGCGGCGTGGCAGGGGGAGCGGGGGTTGGCGGAAGCGCTGGATGAGGCCGCGGTGCGGGCTGAGAAGAAAGGGGAGGTGGAGTGGCCGCAGTGGTGGGCGGCTGCGCGGGGTGTGCAGTGGGTGCTCGTGGCGCTGCTGGTGCTCGCGGTCGCCGGGGGCGTCGGCGGTA
>JAFAUH010000108.1 GCA_019243445.1 Streptomycetaceae bacterium
CTTCGAGGACATGCACACCGCCTTGCGCCGTGAGCTGCTCAGCCACCGAATTACCGACGTCATCGCAGCTCACAGCCCCACCCAGCAAATCCGCCAAGTCCTCAAGGAGTTGGTCGGCCTCGCCGCATAACTGCGAAACACGAGCGAACCAGAAGAAGGCATCAAAAAACATCCTCGCGCAGGACAGGCGGATCTCGTGCGGCCGAGTGTTCGCACGCGCCGCGTGAAACAGCCATTCGCGGGCAAGGCGTCGCCAGTCCGGGTGCTCCAACCGGTGCCAGGACCGATACTGAGTATCCAGTTCGGGATCGGTATCGAAGCCGTCGAGCTGTGATTGGTAATGGCGTTCCATACGTTTGTGCAGTTGCTGGTGCCGGGCCGAGTCGATGGCCGCCAGCCTGCCCTCTCGCTCTTCGCTGATCCAGCGGTGCACGCGCAGCCCCGCGTCATCGTCATCGTCGAAGCCGACCACGAAGGACTTCCCGATCAACACAAGCATGACATCCAGCACGTCGTCCTCCTCTGCTGTGCTCTCGGAGAGAAGGGCGGCGAGCAAGGCCATGTCGAAGCGCCGTACGACGCTGAGGTTGTCCAGCAGGCTGAGGGACAGCGGTGGTACGCCGCCGCCCGACTCCTGGTGCCACTGATGCACTATCAGCTGGTCGAGCGAGCGGCACAGGAGGTCGATGCGATCACCTGCCGCATCGTCGGTCGGCCCGCCACCGAGCAGCGCCGACAAGTCCGCGTGCGGACCCAAACCGGCCAGCAGATCGGCGGCGATGGCGACAGACAGCGGGTGCCCGCCGGTCACCTCCAGCACCGTTGCCGGACGGGTGGCGGTGGCGCGGGGGTCGACCGACCCGAGCCGTCTGCACAGGTAGTCGGCGATATCCTGCGCGGACAAGGCGCCCAGGACGTGCGTAACTGCCCCAGGGACAGTGGCTCTGCCCGGCCGGCGGGCAACAACCCGCAAGGTGCTGTGGAGACGACCCAGCAGCGCCAGCAGCCAGGCGCCCACTGGCGTGGCCTCGATCCGGTCGAATTCGTCGATCAGAACCGCCAGCCGACTGCTGGGCCTGCTGCCGGCGCTCAGCATGCCTGCGACCTTGTCGCAGAGCCTCGCGTGCATGCCGTCGGTTGCGCCGTGAGGGAGCTGCGGTAGGTCCGCTGCCAGCAGCGCGTCGCGCACTGCCGCGGCCAGGCGGTCGGCGAGCAAGCCACCACAGGCCGCATCCCCGTGCTCCTCGACCGGCTCACCGTTTTGGGCGAGGTCATACGCCATCAGGCGCACCACCTCCGCGCAGCTGGACAGCAGGGTGCGCTGCGCCACCACGGCCGGAGCACCTGGGACCGATTGCCGAGCACTGGGGATCCGCCCGCCGCTGATGTGAACGACGGTGACACCGCGCGATCGCAGGGTGATGTTCAACTGCAGCAGCAGCGCGGACTTGCCCGCACCAGCGACCCCGGTCAGGTCATGGAAGCCGGCGGGCGGGCCGTCCACAATGGCCGCCAGCACATTTTCTCGGCCGACCAGCAGGTCATCGCCGTCGTGCGCAGGCTCGGCACAGCCGTATGGAGGCCGTGCACTGTCGGATCCCACTCGTCCTCCCTGGTGTGTTCCCGTTGGTGTATCCCCCTCACGCGTCAAACGAGAGCCGGCGTGCTGCCGACTCAGGAGTGCCGACCCAGGGGTGCCGACTCAACGGTGCGGGAGAAAACGACAACCTCGTGGCCGCTCCCGACCACCAGACACCCGTCAGTGGCGACGGCGAGAGCTCCGACGGGGTGGGGAACGTGCACGGTGACGGCGGATACTGGCTCCGGCTCACCCACGCGCCGCTCTGCCACGGCTCGGTCGAGATGCCACCAACGCACCATGCACCCGTCCGCGGCGACGACGATCGCCGACGTGTCGCCATCCGTGCACGTGAGCGCGCGCACCGGGAAGTCGTGGCGGGACAGCCGAGCCAACTGTTGACCGCTGACGGCGCTCCAGACGTGTGCGTAGTAGTCACGGCTGCCGGTGACGACGACGCTGCGCCCTGCCGCGACCGTGCACGCCATGGCCAACAGCGGCCCGGCGTGACCACGCATGCTGTTCAACTGCCTTCCGGTGATGGGGTCCCAGGCGCGGGCGGCACCGTCATGTCCGCCGGTCAGGATCAACCGGTGCCGCCCGACGGCGGCGCACGCGACCGACAGCACTGGCGTGGCGTGTCGTAGAGGCCGCCCGCGCGGTGTGCCCGTCGTCAGGCACCAGATGCGGGCCGAAGCATCAGCGCCTGCCGTGACCACGACTGGCATGCCATCCAACACCGCACAGCTGACCGCCATCACCTCCCCGGAATGTCCGGCGAGTTCGTGGAGCCGGTCTCCGGTGGTCAGGTCCCAGACTGCGGCGGTGCGGTCGGTGCTTCCCGTGACCGCCACTGGCCGACCCCGCACCGTGGCACATGCCACTGCGGTCACCTCCCCGGAATGTCCGGCGAGTTCGTGGAGCCGGTCTCCGGTGGTCAGGTCCCAGACTGCGGCGGTGCGGTCGGTGCTTCCCGTGACTGCCACTGGCCGACCCCGCACCGTGGCACATGCCACTGCGGTCACCTCTCCGGAATGCCCGACGAGGCGGTCATCTTGGACACCGGCGTCCAGATCCCAGATCCGCACGGAGCCGTCCGCACAAGCGGTCACGACGGCGGGCGCCCGGTCGACCGTCGTGCAGGCCACTGCCGTCACCCCTGTCGGGTGCCCGTCGAACCGTCCGCGCTGTCCGCCGGAGACGAGATCCCATACGCGCGCCGTCCCGTCCCGACTGCCGGTGACCGCCACCGCTTTGGTGTCCAAGGATGCGCCTGTCACGGCCGTCACGGGGCCGGCATGGCCCTCCAGCGTCGCCCACGGCCGCCCGGGGCTGGTCAGATCCCACACGTGCGCCGCACCGTCGCCGACCGCTACTACGCCCGGATGGCCGCCGACGTCGACACAGCTCAGGGCCGAGACCGCGCCGGGGGAATCGAGCGGCGGCGCTACGGGGCCACCGGTGGCCGGATCCCACAGCCACACGGTGCCGTCCGCACTCGCCGTCACAATCACCGGCATCCTGGCCACTTCCGTTACCGCGACCGCTTGGACAGCCGCACGGTGTCGGTCGAAGCACTGCAGTTGCCTGCCGGTAGCGAGTTCCCAGACGCGGGCGGTGCGGTCGTTTCCCGCGGTGACGGCGATGGGGAGGCCGCCCAGGGTGGTGCAGGCCACGGCGCGGACCCAGTCGCGGTGTCGGTCGAAGCACTGCAGTTGCCTGCCGGTGGCCAGTTCCCACACGCGCGCTGTGTGGTCACCCCCGCCGGTGACGGCCATCCCCGCGCCGACCACCGTCGTGCACGCCACCGCCTCCACCGAGCCGGTATGACCGGTAAGGCTCGCCCGCAGCGCGGCGGTGACCTGGCTTCCGGTGGCCCAGCGGGGCGCCCAGGGCAGGCCCGCGCCGAAGGCCTGACGCAGGGCGTGCTTGCCCAGCCGCGCCGCGTCGACAGCCAGCAGTTGGCGACGAACCGTGACGTCGGCCAGGCGGCACTGGGGCATCGAGGTGAGGAAGACCGCGCGCGCGGTCTTAGCGGCCGCGCTGGTGACATGGCGCAGCGCCGCCGAGAGGGTGTCGGGGTCGGCGTGGATGAGAAAACCGGGGTCGGTGACGAGCTCATCCAAGGGATTGCCCCCTCCCGGCCCGGCAGTGCGCATGCTCCCGGCAGCCGCCGCGGCGGCGTGAGTGGCCAGGCTGCGCAGCACGTAGGGGTGTGCGCGGCTCCAGTCGCGTTGGTCTTCCGACGTCTTCGGGACGTGCGCGAGCAGTGCTTCGACGATGCGTGCCTGGTTGCGTGACTCCCTGTGGGGGTCCCGCAGGTGGTCGGCGAGCGCCTGATGGAACAGCCTCCAGACGGCGTCCGGCGCCGGTCCGCCGGCACCGCCGGTCTCCGAGGGCTTGAGTACATTCGAAGCCTGGCTGGTAGCCCACAGATCGATCAGCTCGTGGATGTCCTGCTCGGTGAACTTGCATCCCGGCGACAGCGCGCTGGCCAGATCAGCCCACAGACCGTCGGCTGCCAGCCCCTGGCCTTCGGCGTAGGCCAGCGGGGTGAGGATGTCGCGCACCCAGCGGTGGCCGGTGACCCAGTTCTGCCGGCGCACGGTGTCTTCCAGACGGGTGAGGATCGCCTTCATCGCGTCGGAGACGGTGGAAGGGAACTGATTGCCCCAGTTGGCGGTGGCCACATCCACCGGCAAACGCCGGGTCAGCAGTTCTGCGATTACCAGCCGCGCTATCAGGAAGTTGTGCCCGGCGCGCTCGGCAACGGCCTGTCCCACTGTGGCGGCGAGGGCGGCATCGTGCCGGTAGGGCGATGTGCTGCCAGTCGTCAGCAGCGTCGTGACGTACCCGACCATGTCGGCTTGGTCGAAAGCTGTGCCGTCGTCCAGATCTATGACGGCGGCCGCGTATCGCTCCAGCCGACGCGCCACATCACGCCTGCTGCCCAGCAGCAGCCGCACCGGGGCGGCCCGCCCGTGGTCCATGAGCGGGATCAGCAATCGCTCGACCAGCTCATCGGGGTCGGCAGCCTCATCGACCGCGTCGATCACGACGGTGAACGGAGGCCTGCCGTCCTCCGTCAGCCGGTCGACGAGCGTGCCGGCGTCGGCAGCCTCCACATCGGCCAGCACGGCGATCTGCCGGACCAACTCGGCGACCGTCGCTCCCGCGGCGTACACGGCCGCGCCGATCGCGCCGGGCTCAGGCACCGCACCGCGCCCTTCTCGCCCTTCCCACTGGTCCATCTGACGCAGAGCACGGTCGGAAGACCTGACGATCCGCCTGAGAACGGCCGACTTGCCTGATCCAGGGTCACCGGTAACCACGTACGAGCCGCTGTCCGTATGGTCACCGAGCCACCGCACCAGGCGGGTCAGTACCGCGCGGCGGCCGGTGAAGTGACCCCCACCCGTCTCGCTCAGCCCTGTGACCGGCTCATGTGCCTCGAAAAAGCGCTCAAAGCACTCGGGCGCTACGGACCAGCCCACGACGCAGTCCGCCACCGCTTCCCAATGTGCGGCAACCGTGCGGACGGGCAGCATCCATGCCACCTTGGCCTGCGCGTCCCGATCGGCTGCGACGGCGATCCCGATGACCACCCCGGTGTCCTCATCGACGACGGGAGTGCCGCTGAAGCCTCCTTGGATCCGCTGGCCGGTGGTAGTGAGAGCATCCAGCTGGACCCACTCCCAGCCGGGACCACCAGGACCCGACAGACGTGCGAACACCCGTACCCCGTTTGGGTGCTCCACCGGATATCCATAAAGACGCACTGTGTTGCGGGCAGTGGACTCGATCCGAGCGACACGCGCGCCTGACAGGCCGGTGACCGGCTCCTGTAGTACCAGGGCGGACAGATCCCCTCGGCCGTCCTCCGTTGGGGGGAACCAGGTGCTGCCCACCACCCGCCCGATGCGCTGCTGGCCGCCGACGACGGCGGGGAAGTCCACCAGCACCGTACCCTTCCCCCTCCGGCCGGTCGCATTGTCCACCACATGTGCACAGGTCAATACGTGCCGAGCATCAAGAAGCACACCGGCCCCGTAGATGTCTCCAGCCATGCTCCTGATCCGGGCCACCCATGGATCACTGGGCAGCGCCGTGCGGATGACGTGACCGGACGTCATTCCCGGTTCTCCGGAGCCGACTCACTGGGGTGCGCCGTACGCCAAGCCAGACTGACCTTCAGATGGCTGTCGACGCCCGTCTTCGCGATGACCGCTCCGGCCTGGGCGTTGAAACTCACGCCGAATTCGATGGTCAATTCCTCCGGACGCGACGTCAGCCCCTGGAACTGCTGTAAGACGGCTTCTGCCGCCTGCCGGACGCCGCTCAGTGCTGCCTCGAAGGTCCGCTCTGCCGTGGCGATGCCATCAGAAGTCCGCGATACCCGCGCCACCCCGGCATCGGCCTGTGCCGCCTGCACCACGACAGAGCCACCATCTTCAAACATGAATCGCATCATCTCGGCCACGACCGACCGCTTCCTGTCTCCGCCAATGTCCCCTTCGGGGAAACCCGTGGGGGCTCACGCTAGACCTACAGGCAACGCCTTGTGTGTCGAATGCGCGTATTAAGTAGCGGATCAAGTAGCGGAGAACCGGTCGTGAGTCCGGAGTGGCTATTCGTACTGCGGGAACGTGGGCAGCTCGCGGGCCAGCAGCAGCGGCAGCCCGCCGGCCGCCCGGCAGGCAGCCCGCATCGCCCCCAGTTGCGGGTCGTCCGGCGATGCATCGCCTTCCACCACCGTGTAATACTCCGTCAGGAATTGCTCGACTACGCCACCATTGATGGTGCCCTCGGCCGCTCGCACGTCGCAGTGGGCCGCGAACACCATGAGCATCAGTCCCGGCACACGGCTCAGCCCTGGCCCGAGTGCCGGCTGCGCGTACGGTACGGGCAGTGCCCGCACACCCTTCCGTTCGTACAGGCGAACTCGCCCCACAACGTCGCCGAACCCGGTGTCCCGGAAGTAGCGGGGATCCTCGACCTCACCCAGGATCAGCAGCGGCCGTAGCGCCTCGGTCCACCGGCTGAGCGCCTCGGACAGGACCTTCGAACCCAGGCCCTGACTGCGCAGCCCTTGCCGCACCACCAGGTAGGAAAGCAGCTGTACACGGCTGCTGGGAAACCATTCGCCGACCGCTCCCGCAAGTACCGCTCCATCCGGTCCGCACACCGTGAGCACGCGCGTGCGGCCCTCACGCACCCCGTGTACGAGGTTGTCGAGCGGCATCACCTCGTCCGACGGGAAGTGCGGTACCAGCATGGTGTGGTGGAATTCCGTCACTTCGGCATCAGTGCCAGGTTTATCCAGTTCTCGGATGGTCGTCCGTGCGGTATGAATCGTCAAGGTCCCTCCTGGACTGAGGCCGGGCTGCGCAGTGCGGAGCGCGACTCTCAGATCGCGCACCATGACCGGACCGGACCGGACCGGACCGGACCGGACCGGACCCGCGGCCGCACGGCCCGACAAGCGACGGGCACCCCGGCGCTTTCATCCCCGTCCCCGGCACCTTACGGCAGTGCGGAGATGCGCGGGAGAGCACGTGCAGGCCATTGCACAGCTGCAGTCGACACCTTTCGTTGCGTCAACACGTCGACAAGCGAGGGCGGGTCGAGGCGATCCTCTCGGACGTGGGCCGTAGCGGCCTATGCGTTCTTCGGCCCTGCCTGCTGCACCACCTCGAAGGACCAGAGGGTGGATTCGGTGGCCGCGGGCTTGGGCCGCTCACCTCCTTCACCGCCGCCCCGGTGCGCGGCCTTCATCGGCCCCTCGAGCCAGGCCTGGAACGACTCCTCATCACGCCACCGGGTGTAAACCAGGTAGGTGTCGGTGCCTTCCACCGGGCGGAGGAGTTCGAACCACTCGAATCCATCGGAGTTTTCGACGGCGTGGGCGCGGGAGGCGAACCGCTTCTCCAGGGTCTCCCGCTGCTCGGACGGTACGGTCAGCACGTTGATCTTTACCACGCTAGGCATATGACACCTCTCACCGAACGGGCGACCGGATGGCACCCTCATCTGGACCATGTGCATGCAGTGTCCTACATCCGCCAGTCAAAGCGGCGTGAAGACGACTCGCAGTCGTCTCCGATGGCCCAGCACGAACGCTGCACTTCTCTGATCGCGGCTTCAACGCTCGTACTCGTAGCCAATCGTCATCCGGGGAGGAAGACACCATTCCCCGTACTCGATGACCCCATCATCGTCTGCCCACCTGTGCACTCCTGCGAGGATGGGTGGCCGAGTCTGGGCGTGCCGTGTGAGGAGAGCGCAGCGGTGCTGCGTGCGGCAAGCACAGTGCGGCCCGGAAGTCCCCCCGCACGCGACGCTGCGGGCCCTATCCGCGCGGCCTGTAACGACTTGGGGGGGGCAATAGGGGGCCTGCTCCCCATTGCTCCCCAAGTCGTAAGTAAGCGCCTACGCGGCAGGCTTGGCGTACTCGCCGTAACCCTGCCAATCGACGATGACGCACGGCGCGTCGCCGACCACCCAGGCGTCGTGCCCGGGCGGGCAGAGCAGCAGATCGCCCGGCCCGATCTCGGTTTCCTCGCCATCGTTCATCACGATCTTCATGCGTCCGGACACCACGTATCCGGCGTGGGCGGCCAGGCAACTGTCAGTCCGCGCGATCGGCTTGACGTGGTGGGACCACTTCCAGCCGGGCTCGAACACTCCGCGGCCCACCGCACCCTGCTCAGTAGAGATCACCTCGACCCTGCCCTTGCCCTCCTCGAACGGGCGAACATCGTCGGGCGTATCGAAGCTTTTCCGTACCAGACCCTCCATGATGCTCACTCCCGTACATCCAGTTCCCTACCAGCGTCACACGTGCGGCGGACATCGGCGACCGCGCGGGTAGGGGCGTTCCGCGCGCTCATTGGTATACGAGAGCGAGGCCACACCGCCGCTCGAATGGTCCGCCGTTCAGCCGGACGGCGCGGTGTGGACACAGAAGCTCGCGCCGCCCTGATCGCGGGCCACGGCGAACCGCCCGAACGGCTTGGTGTGTGGTCCGGCGATGATCTCTCCGCCCAGCTCCCGGATCTTCGCCACCGACTGGTCGATGTCCTCGACGGAGAAGTAGGTGTTCCAGAAAGATGGCACGCCCTGCGGTACTTCCGGCGGCTGGGCGCCGATCCCACCGACCGGGCGCCCCGCCACCTTGAACGTGGTGTAGTCGGGAAGTCCCGCCTCCACCGATTCGTACTCGTAACCGAAGATCTGTTGGTAGAACGTGCGGGCGCGGTCCGGATCGGTGGCCAGGCAGTCGTTCCAGACGAACGTCCCCGGCTCGTTGGCGAGGCCGGCCCCGCGATGCGCCCCGCCCTGCCAGAGCCCGAAGACCGCGCTGACGGGGTCGATCGCGATCGCCATCCGGCCCTGGTCCATCACGTCCATCGGCTCCATAGCCAGCGTCCCGCCCGACTCCTGGAGCTTGCGCACCACCGAATCCACGTTGTCGGCCCACAGGAACGTCAACCAGGCGTCCGGACCCGGCTCACCGGGCGGCTTGGGGTCGATGCCGGCCACTTGCTCACCGGCCAGGGTGGCCATCTGGTAGCCTCCGCCCGCCTCGCCGGTGTCGTCGTAGCTCCAGCCGAACAGTTCGGCGTAGAAGCTCTTTGCCGTATCAATGTCAGATGTGGCGAGGCTGATCCAGCACGGGGTGCCTTCCTGGTAGGACGTGATCTTCGGCATGGTCGGTCACCCTCCGCGGCATTGCGTTTGGCTCGATTTGGTCCCCCAGCCCACAGCAAGCCTCCTCGTCGCCTTCTGCCGCCGCAACCGGAACGCCGGAACGCCGGAACGCCGGAACGCCGGAACGGCCGATGCCCGCTCCCTCCGCATGGTCACGGAACCGGAGAAAGTTGCTGCATTGCGCAATGGCGCAACCAGGGAGCAGAATACGGCTTGATCGCGGTGACGAAGTGAGGAACTGCATTCATGCCCCACGGGGACACATGGCGAGTTCGCGAGACGAATCTGCGGCTCGGCGCCGCCATAGCGGAGGTTGAGGGACTGTACTCGGCGCTGCTACGCGCCAACAGCCCAGAGCGCCATGTGCAGTTACGGGCCGATCTCGCCTGCGCTGCCCGTCGCGTTGCCGCTCTCGCGATCCTTCCTGCAGGACAACGCCCGCCCGCACCGGTTGCCCGCAACTCCCGGTGGCGGCGACGCAGGAGGCTGGCCGCGCGTGGCGCCGCATGGATCGCGGCGCGATACGGGCAGGAGACGCAATGAGCAGGACGCAATGAGCAGAGATGGGCAGAGATGAAACGGGCTAAATCGGGCTGAATCGGTCTATCGGCCGGATGTGGCCGAGCGGCGCATCAGCGTCAACACACCCCCGTATGCCGCCAGGATGACTGCCAGCAGCAGGTAGTACAGCGGCGGCAAGGCGGTCAGGCCCAGCGCACCGGCGAGCGGGGAGAGCGGCAGCAGCACTCCGACGGCGGCGAGGGCGATGGTTGCCGCCCGCAGCGGACCGGGCACGGCGGGCATCCGGCCCCCGACTCCCCGCAGCAGGATCATCACCATCGCCTGGGTGATCAGGTTCTCGGTGAACCACCCTGCGTGGAAGAGCTGTTGACCGGCGGAGCTCAGGCTCGGTGGTGCGACGAGGCCGAGGATGACGAATGTCGCCAGGTCGGCGATGGCGTTGATCAGGCCGAAGGCGGTGATGTAGCGGGTGAGCCCCAGCGGGCGCAGCACGACCGGGCGGTCTGGGATCGCGGGATCGGACTTGTCGAAGGTGAAGGCGAGTTGGGAGGCGTCGAAGCACAGGTTTTGGACCAGCAGTTGGACCGGCAGCATGGGCAGGAACGGCAGCAACAGTCCGGCTGCCAGCATGGAGATGACGTTGCCGAGATTGGAGGAGACCGCGATCCGCAGATAGGTGGTGATGTTTCTTGTGGTGGCGCGGCCGACGGCCACCGCGTGGTCGAGCGCGGTGAGGTCCTTGGCGGCGAGTATGACGTCGGCGCTCTCGCGGGCGGCGGCAATGGCGTCGCGCGGGGCGATCGCCACATCGGCGGCGAGCAGCGCCGGTATGTCGTTGACGCCGTCGCCGAGGAAGCCGACCGTATGGCGGCCGTACCGGGCATCGCGCAGCGCTCGCACAAGACGGGCCTTGTGGGCGGGGGTGCAGCGGGCGAACACCGTGGTGGTGCGGGCGAGTTCGGCGAGTCGGCCGTCGTCGAGGGCGTCGATCCGGTCGCCGGTGACCACCTCGCCCGGGTCCAGGTCCAGATCGCGGCAGATGCGGGCGGCGGTGCCCGGATGATCGCCGGTGAGCAGTTTGACGGCCACGCCACGCCGGGCGAGCGCCGCCAAGGCTGCGTCGCTACCAGGCGCGAGGTCGTCGCGCAGGCCGACGATACCGCGCAGGGTCAGGCCTCGTGCGTCGGCCGGGGTGTACGGGCGGGAGCGCGCCGGACGGTCCGCGGTCGCGACAGCCAGCACCCTCAAGCCGGCCTCCGCTTTCTCAGCAGCCAATGCCAAGATCCCCCTGCGCCCGGCAGCATCCAACGCGCAGCGGTCGACGACCTCTTCGGCCGCGCCCTTGACTACCAGCGTATGCACGCCCAGTCGGCCGGGCCGCATGACGACGGCGGTGGACAGGCGGCTCGATGGGTCGAAGCCGATCGCATCGACGCCAGTGACGCCGGTGACGCCAGTGACCGCGTGTTGTCCGCGATCGGTCACGACATCGTGGGCGGCGCTCAATATCGCCTCGTCGAGCGCGTCCGCCGAGGGCACATCGGCGAGCTCGATCGTCCACAGGCTGTTGACGGCTGCCCAGGAGAGGATTTCGGGGTCGTCTTGTCCCTCGGCGTCGAGATGGCACACAACGGTGAGCCCGTCTCCGGTGAGGGTGCCTGTCTTGTCCGTGCACAGCACATCCATCGCGCCGAGGTCGTGGAGCGCCGGCAGCCGCTTGACGATCACCCCGGCGTGCTGCGCCAACTGCGCGGTGCCACGCGCCAGCGCCGTAGTGACGACGACCGGCAGCATCTCCGGGGTCAGCCCCACCGCCACCGCGACCGCGAACGGCAGCATCTCCAACGTACGCCCGGTCACCAGCGCGGCCGCCACCAGCACCAGTGGCACTGTCAGCAGCATCAACCGGATCAGCGTCCAGGAGACGCGGTTCACCGACCGGTCGAAGGCGCCGATCCGGCGCCGCGCCAGGCCCCGGTGGGCGATCGCGAAGTGCGTGTCCGGCCCGGTTGCGATGACCACTGCGCTCGCTGTCCCGGCGGCCACGCTGCTGCCTGCGAAACACAGGTACGGCAGCTCGTACAGCGATCCATACGCATCGCCCGGCACCTCGGTCGCGCACTTGGGCACGGGCGAGGACTCCCCGGTGAACACTGCCTGTTGGACGGTGAGCCCGTCCGCACGCAGCAGTCGTAGATCGGCCGGTACCACATCGCCCGGCCCGAGTCGCACCATATCGCCGGGGACCAGTTCGTCGACCGGGATCTCCCGGGCGAGCGGTTCGGCGTCTTCGGCCAGGCGGCGCAGCACGGTGGTGGTGGTCGCCACCTGCCGGCGGAGCGCAGCCGCCGAGCGGTCGGAACGGTACTCGCCCGTGGTCCGCAGTATGCAACTGACGACGACGAGAGTGGCGATGACGCACGCGGTGCCCCACGAGGCGATCAGTGCGGAGCCGGCCCCGAGACAGAGCAGTACGGCGGTGAACGGGTCACGCAGCGAGCGCAGCAGGCGACTCAACCGGCCGGCGAGGTCATCCGGCACCACCACGTTGTCGCCGAACCGGGCGAGCCGGTCCTGCGCCTGTGCTTCCAGCAGTCCCCGCGGACCGGTGCCCAGCCGTCGCAGCACCACGAGTGGGGTGAGCGATCCGATTCCGGCTTCCGGCCCCGCCGCCACGCTCTCCAGCCGCAGCGGCTCGCACACCGCGCAAGCGGCTGCTGCGAGCACTTCGGGCATATCAGGCACCAGCTCGGCGCCGACCGTGCCGGTCATCGCGGACACCTCACCAGCACGACGTCACGCTCCCCGACCGTGCACGTCCCCGGGTGCCTCGGGTGCCGAGCTGCGGGCCATCAGCCGGTTAATCATGAACCGGACGACTTCCACCACGTCCGCATCGTCAACGAGGTAGACCTGACGGCGCCCTTCGCGCCGAGAACGCACCAGACCTACCAGTTTCAGCTTGGCCAGATGCTGGCTGACCTGCGGCAACGTCCCGCCGACTCGCTCGGCGAGAGTGCTCACATCGCACTCGCCCTCGGTGAGGACCCAGACGATATGCAGCCGTGCCGGAGAGCCGAGCAGGCCGAACGCGGCTGCGGCCACCTCCAACACCTCGGCAGTCGGCTCGCCGCGGTTCGCGACCGCTAGGGCCACCTGCCACCACTCCCCTCCGCGTCGCTCGTCTCCCACCGCCGGCCGCGGGGTCGTCCAAGGGCTGACACGCGTATCATGCTATGTGCTGTGCACCTCTGGCACCCCCGCGTGGACCAGATCCAAAGCGGTCAGGTGGTCGACTTCACCGACGCCATCGGCGCAGCCCGCGCCGCTTCAACTCGGCCGTGCTCGGACCCAAGACGCACCGGGGCCGCATCTACGGCATCCCGCAGAATCGATCCTGCTGCGCCGGGAATCCGGTGAACGGCCGCCGGGCGCGCTCAGGCGACCGTAGCGCGCACGATGGCGGAGTTCATTGGGCCCGTGACAGTCCCACCCAGATAGCGACTCAACAACACCGCAGCAGAACAATCCTCGACCTCGGCGAACCCCGATGAGACCAGCGCCCCTCGCACCTCGTCTGCGGTGAACGACGACAGCCACGGTTCACCTACGGCCGCAACGCGTTTCGCTCGTTCGTCCATGGACTGGGAGGACGCCCGAGCCACCGGATACAGGTAGTCCATCACCAGCACCGACCCGCTGCCTTGCCCGGCGATGTAGAGCCAGGTATCGGCGATCGATGGACGAGTCAGGTACATGACGACACCGAGCAGGAGAAACACGGTCACGCAGGTACGGTCGAATCCCGCTGCGGCCAAACCCTCGGTGAGCGTGGATGTTTCGAAATCGACCGGGACGAACGTCAGCGTCGGCGGCACCGCAATCCCCGCTTCGGCCAGCCGATGCCGTTTCCACTGTTGGGTGTCGGGGTGATCGACTTCGAAGAACCGCACGTCGGGGTGGGTGTTGCGGTAGGCGCAGGTGTCCAGCCCCGCACCGAGTACCACCACCTGCCGGGTTCCCTTTGCGATCGCCGCGGCTACCGTATCGTCGGCGAAGCGGCTGCGCGCGGCGATCAGCAGCCGCCGCCGGCGTACCAGGTCCGGATCAAGACCGAGATCGAAATCGCCCTTCTCCAGGGCGGATTCGCCCACGATCGGGATGGCGAACGGATCGGTGAACACCCGCGGCTCGTCGGCAAGCTGATGGTATGCCCTGGCCTGCGCGACCGCCATCGCGGTTCTACTCGGCCGACCGATCTCCATGATCACTATCCTAACGACCTGGGGAGCAATAGACAGCCCGACGAAGGGAACGCAGGCCATCGCCCCGTAAAGTGCGTCTCCGTTGCCCTTCCCAACCCCGAGGTACCGAGCAGTGACCCCCGCACGCCCCGCCCCACCCGCCGCCGTGACCGTCGTCGGGATCGGCGCCGACGGCTGGGAGGGCATCCCGGACGGCTCCCGCACCGCACTACTCGACGCCGAAGTCCTCATCGGCGGCCCGCGCCAACTGGACCTGCTGCCGCCCGAATGCGCCGGACAGCGGATCGCCTGGCCCTCACCGCTGCGGCCCGCCGTCCCTGGCCTCCTCGCCGCACACGCCGACCGCCGGATCGCCGTACTGGCCAGCGGGGACCCCATGTTCTACGGCATCGGACGCACCCTGACCGAGGTCCTCGGCGCCGGTGCCGTGCACGTCCTGCCCCACCCGTCCTCCGTCTCCCACGCCTGCGCCCGCCTCGGCTGGCCCCTGGAAGACATCGAGGTCATCACGCTCGTCGGCCGGCCTACAGCCCGCCTCGCAGCCGCCCTCCACGACGGCCGACGCCTCCTCGTGCTCAGCGCGGACGCCACCACCCCCGGCGAGGTCGCCGCCCTGCTGCGGGACCGCGGCTTCGGGCCGAGCCGGATTCGGGTCCTCGAACAACTCGGCGGCGCGAAGGAACGTACGACCGCCGAGACCACTGCCGACGACTGGTCCCACCCGTCCGGCGACCTGCTCAACATCGTCGCTGTCGAGTGCCGCCGCACTCCGGACGCCCTGCGCCTCGGCGCCGTGCCGGGGCTGCCCGACTCCGCGTACGAGCACGACGGACAGCTCACCAAACGCCATGTCCGCGCCGCCACACTGGGCGTGCTCGCACCCGCCCCCGGCGAACTGCTGTGGGACATCGGCGGCGGGTCGGGCTCGATCGCGATCGAGTGGATGCGCACCCACCCGTCGTGCCGGGCGGTCAGCGTCGAGCGGGACCCGATGCGCGCCGAGCGGATCACACGCAACTCCGGCCGGCTCGGCGTTCCGGGCCTGCGGGTTGTTACCGGTACCGCACCCGCCGTCCTGGCCGAACTCCCACGGCCTGACGCGGTGTTCATCGGCGGCGGGCTGACCACCCCAGGACTGCTCGATGCGTGCTGGGACACGCTGCCGACCGGAGGGCGGCTGGTCGCCAACACGGTGACACTGGAATCGGAGGCGTTGCTCGCCGACGCCTACCGGCGCCACGGCGGCGAGTTGGTGCGACTGGCAGTGGCGCATGCCGTGCCCGTGGGCGGCTTCACCGGGTGGCGGCAGGCGATGCCGGTCACCCAGTGGGCCGTTGAGAAAGTGGAGAATACCGTCAACCACCCCCCAGGAGCAGACAGATGACCGTGTACTTCATCGGCGCCGGCCCCGGCGCCGCCGACCTGATCACGGTGCGCGGCGCCCGTACGCTCGCCGCCTGCCGAGTCTGCCTGTACGCGGGCAGCTTGGTGCCGCGTGAACTGCTTGCCGAATGCCCGCCGGACGCCCTCCTGGTGGACACCGCGCAGCTCAACTTGGACGAGATCACCACCGAGTTGATCCGCGCGCACGAGGAGGGGCACGACGTGGCGCGGCTGCACTCGGGCGACCCGTCCGTGTTCAGCGCGGTCGCAGAGCAGATGCGGCGGCTGGACGCGGCCGGCGTGCCGTATGAGGTGGTCCCGGGTGTGCCCGCCTTCGCCGCTGCTGCCGCCTCCCTCAAGCGGGAGCTGACCGTGCCGACCGTCGGCCAGACCGTCATCCTCACCCGCGTCGCCAACCGCGCCACAGCCATGCCCGAGGGCGAGGACCTGGCCACCCTCGGCCGCAGCGGCGCGCTCATCGTGCTGCACCTGGCCGCCAAGTACGTGGACCGCGTGGTCGGCGAACTGCTCCCGCACTACGGCGCCGACTGCCCCAGCGCCGTCGTCGCTTACGCCTCCCGCCCCAATGAGCTGATCATCCGCGGCACGCTCGAGGAGATCGCGGGGAAGGTGAAGGAGGCGGGCGTGCTGCGCACAGCCGTGATCATGGTCGGGCGGACGCTGGGGGCGGAGCAGTTCCGCGACAGTCACCTGTACTCGCCGGAGCGGGAACGGCATCTTTGCTGAGAGGGAGCCACGGTACCGGCTGTTCAGGCCACCGCGCTGCGGCCCACGATCGCGCCCGCCCTGTCGATGCAGATCACGTCGACCGCCACGGGCGCACCCCGCAGCACGGCCAGGGCTTCGTCACGGGCGGCGACCGCCACCAGGTCGCCGAGCGGCACCCCGGCCGCCGCGCACAACTGGAGAGCGGCCAGCCCGGTGTTGGCGTTTGCCACCTTGGCGATCAGGGCCTCGTCCGCGCTGCCGCGGCGGGCCAGCTCGGCCAGGAAGCCCTTGTCGACCTGAGAACGGGCGGAGTGCAGGTCCAGGTGACCGGCGGCCAGCTTCGACAGCTTCGCGAAGCCACCGCAGATCGTCAGGCGGTCGACGGGATGGCGGCGGACGTACTTCAAGACCGCGCCCGCGAAGTCGCCCATGTCGAGCAGGGCGTCTTCAGGGAGGCCGTACGCAGCGATGACCGTCTTCTCCGAGGTCGAGCCGGTGCAGCCGGCCACGTGCGTGCGCCCGGCCGCCCGCGCCACGTCCACCCCGCGCCGGATGGAGTCGATCCACGCCGAACACGAGTACGGCACCACCATCCCCGTCGTTCCCAGGATGGACAGCCCGCCGAGGATGCCCAGCCGGGGATTCCAGGTGGAACGGGCGATCTCCTCGCCGTGGTCGACGGACACGGTGATCTCCACGTCGCCGCTGCCGCCGTATCGCGCCGCGACCTGGGCGACGTGGTCACGCATCATTTGGCGCGGTACGGGATTGACAGCCGGTTCGCCGACGGGCAGCGGCAGGCCAGGCCGGGTGACCGTGCCCACGCCGGGCCCCGCCCGGAAGACTACCCCGGCCCCGGCGGGCAGCCGCCGCACGGTCGCCCGGATCAGTGCGTTGTGGGTGACGTCCGGATCGTCGCCGGCGTCCTTCACGATCCCCGCCATGGCGTACGCGTCCGTCAACTCCTCGTCGGCCAGGGCGAAGGACGGCGTCTGCCCTTTGGGCAGCGTGATCGTCACCGGATCGGGAAAGCCACCGGTCAGCAACGCGGTGTACGCGGCCGTCGTCGCCGCGGTCGCGCAGGCACCGGTGGTCCATCCGTGCCGCAGACCGGTGTGCTTCAGTTGGGCGCTGCGGCCGCCCTTGGCCTCGCTGGTCATGCCTCACTCTCCGGAAGGGAACCGGACTTCGTGCACGTACTGATCCTGGGTGGGACCACTGAGGCCCGCCGCCTCGCCGAACTCCTGGCGGCCGACGCCATGCCCGGGCTGCGCGTGACGAACTCTCTGGCCGGCAGGGTGGCCGCGCCCCGGCTGCCGCCCGGCGAGGTGCGGGTGGGCGGCTTCGGCGGCGCCGAGGGGCTGGCGGGGTGGCTGCGTGAGCACGAGGTGGACGCGCTTGTCGACGCCACGCACCCTTTCGCCGCGACGATCAGCTTCAACGCGGCGCGGGCTGCCGCCACCGCCCATGTTCCCCTGCTCGCGCTGCGGCGGCCCGGCTGGGTCCCGGTGGAAGGGGACATCTGGCACGAGGCCGACTCGCTGGAGAAGGCGGCACAGTTGCTGCCTGCGCTCGGCCGACGGGTGTTCCTCACCACCGGGCGCATGGGACTGGCAGCCTTCGCAGCCCTCGACGACCTGTGGTTCCTCGTACGGTCCGTGGACGCGCCACAACCTCCGGGCCCGTCCCGCATGGAGGTGCTGCTCGACCGTGGCCCCTTCACCCTCGACGGGGAGCGCGAACTGCTGGGCCGGCACCGGATCGACGTCGTCGTGACGAAGGACAGCGGGGGAGCGGCCACCGCGCCGAAGCTGACAGCCGCCCGTGAGGCCGGGCTGCCCGTGGTCGTAGTGCGCAGGCCGCCGGTGCCCGAGGGCGTGCAGGTCGTGGCTGGGCCGGAGCAGGCGCTCCGATGGGTCAAGGGCGCGGGCGACCAGCGTACTTTTCCGGGCGTCGGCTGAAACCTGACTCGGGTTTTGCCGCACTCCACTTTCACCTTTCACCTGCCTCATCCTTGCGGCAGTCCCGCAACAGCCTCAAAGGTGCTTCGCTACCTGGGTGATCGCCCTGCTGGTGGGGAAGGTCGGCCGGATCGAGAGGAAGGGGACGGCGGGGCCGGCACAGGCGCCCGCCGCCCCACGGGGAGCCGAATAGGCGCCTCACGCGTCCGGGTAGCGGCGAGGCGTCCAGACGACCTCCTCGCCCTTGCCCCGCCGTACGACCTGCGTCTGCGAGGAGCCAACCAGCAGGATCGTGCGCATGTCGACCTCGGCCGGATCCAGGTCCGCCAGCCGTACGATCCGCACCCGCTCACCGGAGCCGCCGACGTCCCGCGCGACCACGACCGGGGTCTCCGGCGCCCGGTGCTCCAACAGCAGGTCACGAGCCTTGCCCACCTGCCAGATGCGGCTGCGTGAGCCGGGGTTGTACAGGGCCAGCACCAAGTCTGCCGAGGCCGCAGCCCGCAGCCGCTCGGCGATGACCTCCCACGGCTTGAGACGGTCGGAGAGGGAGATAGTGGCGTAGTCGTGACCGAGCGGGGCGCCCGCGCGGGCGGCGGCCGCGTTTGCGGCGGTCACACCTGGCAGCACCCGCACCGGCACGCCCGCGTACTCCTTTTGCAAGGCGACCTCCAGCACGGCCGTGGCCATCGCGAAGACCCCCGGATCTCCACCGGAGACGACGGCCACCCGCCGCCCCCGCTGGGCGAGTTGCAGTGCGAACTCGGCGCGTTCGGCCTCGACCCGGTTGTCGGATCCGTGGCGGCGCTGGCCGGGGCGGACCGGCACTCGGTCCAGATAAGTGGTGTAGCCGACCAGATCGTCGGCGCCGGCGAGCGCGCCGCGCGTCTCGGGGGTCAGCCACAGCGGGCCGGCCGGCCCGGTCCCGACCACGACGACTTCCCCCTGTTCCCGCACGGGAGGCTTGGCGTCAACCTGGCTCGGCAGTACGGCGACCGAGAAGTACGGCACCGACTCCGGCTCCACGTCGGCCAGTTCAGCAAGGCGTTCCCCGCTCATGGTGGCCCGCTCGACGTACCGGGTCTCACTCAGCCGCCCCGAACTCTCCAGCGCTCGCCGCACTTTGGTGAAGGTGCGTCCCAGCTTCATTACCACCGCCGCGTCCGTCGACGCGAGCCGCGCGGTCAGCTCCTCTTCAGGCAGGGTGCCCGGCAAGATGGTCAGCACCTCCTCGCCCTCGGCGAGCGGGGTGCCCAGGCGGGCAGCTGCGGCGGACACGGAGGTGACACCGGGAATCACCTCGGTGTCGTAGCGGTTGGCGAGCCGCTTGTGCATGTGCATGTAGGAGCCGTAGAAGAACGGATCGCCCTCCGCGAGGACCGCGACGGTCCGTCCTGCGTCGAGGTGCGCGGCGAGCCGGGCCGACGCTTCGGCATAGAACTCCTCGATGGCGCCCTGATAACCGCCCGGGTGGTCAGTGGTCTCGGTGGTGACCGGGTAGACCAGCGGCTCTTCGATGTGGTCGGCACGGATGTGCCGCGCCGCGATGGAGCGGGCGATCGACCGGCCGTGCCGGGCACTGTGGTACGCGATCACATCCGCCTCGGCGATGACCTCCACCGCGCGCACGGTTATCAACGACGGGTCGCCAGGGCCGAGCCCGACGCCGTACAGCTTCCCGTTCACTCTTCCTCGCTCGCGAGCGCGTTGAGCGCGGCGGCGGCGATGGCACTGCCACCCCGGCGTCCGCGTACGACCAGATGTTCAAGACCGGACGGATGATCGGCCAGCGCGTCCTTGGACTCGGCGGCGCCGACGAACCCGACCGGGACGCCGATGACGGCGGCAGGCCGGGGCGCGCCCTCCTCGATCATCTCCAGGAGCCGGAACAGCGCGGTGGGCGCGTTGCCGACAGCGACCACGGAACCCTCCAGCCGGTCCCGCCACAGCTCCAGCGCGGCGGCACTGCGCGTGGTGCCCAGCTTCGCAGCCAACTCCGGGACAGCCGGATCGGACAGGCTGCACAGCACGTCGTTGCCGGCGGGCAGCCGCTTACGGGTCACACCGCTGGCCACCATCTGCACGTCGCAGAAGATGGGCGCTCCGGCGCGCAGAGCCTCACGGGCGCGGGCCACCACACCAGGGGTGTAGTCGAGATCGCGCACAAGGTCGACCATCCCGCAGGCGTGGATCATCCGGACTGCGACCTGGCTGACGTCGGCGGGCAGCCCCGCGAGATCCGCCTCCGCGCGTATGGTGGCGAACGACTGGCGGTAGATCGCCGCGCCGTCCTTCTCGTACTCGGACACCGTGCTCCTACTGGTCATGCGTGACGGGCCGCCGCCAGGTCGGCGGCGAGAGTGGAAGGATTGTCGGTCGTGGAAGTCGCCCGGCCGTGGCCGTCTCGTACGACTGAGATCTGATACCCGCCGTCCGGGACGGCAAGCACATCGACGTGGTCGCCGCGCGGACGACCACAGCGCCGCTCGCAGCCGGACCAGTACACCGGGAGCCCGCCGCCCGCCGCGAGCGCCGCCGCCGCGTCCGTACGGACGTCGGCGCGCGACGTGGCGCAGCCGGGCCGCCCGATGCAGGCACCGACGCCGAACCAGGGAGAAGCCGAGTCGGTGATCAGGCCAACAGCGTCGAGGTCGGGGAGCCGGTCGAGGGGAACCGCGGGGAGGATCACTCCGCGCCAAGGGGTCAGGCGTAGTTCGCCGGACGCTACCGTCCTCATCTCGGCCCACTGAGTGGCAGTGACCCGCCCCAGCGGTGCGAGGACGGAAAGGCTCGTGGTGCCGTCGGGAGCAGTGACGGCGCCCAGTGAAGGCTCGCTCGTCACGGACCAAAGGGGCGCGAGCTCGGCATGCCGGGTCCGCAGACGCCGTGCGACCTCGTGTACCAACTCATCAGCCCGACCGGGAAGTTCACCCACCCGCCAGACCTGGCCGCCACTCGTCTCCAAAAAGACCTCCGCAGCCAGCACCGCGGCCCCGGGCGCATCCTCGGAACTCACGCGCG
Source organism: Streptomycetaceae bacterium (assembly GCA_019243445.1). Lineage (GTDB taxonomy): Bacteria > Actinomycetota > Actinomycetes > Streptomycetales > Streptomycetaceae > Streptantibioticus_B. The sequence goes on from JAFAUH010000108.1 coordinate 21,171, forward strand.
CGACGGAATCCGAACCCCCGACCCGCAGCCACGCACCCCCGTCCGGCGCGGCCAGCAAGGTGACGTCGGCACCGAGGCCTGCCACATCCCCGCGCCCGTCGTCGAGGGCGAAGAGGAACCGCCCGGACAACCCGGCCGCAATCTCGCTCGCGCACACCAGCTCGTCCAACGCCCGCAGCCACGGCCGGACATCGGCGAAGCCGCGCCCGTCCAGCCCGGACAAGGGCGACGCCACGACGTTGCGCACGCGTTCGTGCCGCCACGACGGCAGCAGTCCGATCGCCGTGAGCAGATCCGCCAACTCCCTGCCGCAACCGGACTTCAGCCCCCGCAGTTGGACGTTGCCCCGCGAGGTCAGATGCAGCTCACCGTCGCCCAGTTCTCTTGCCGCCCGCCCAAGCGCCTCGGCCTGATCGACGCGCAGTACGCCTCCGGGAATCCGGATTCGGGCGAGCGCGCCGTCGTCTGCCGTGTGCAGTCGCAAGGCACCCGGGCACGCGTCATCGCGGTCCCGTGAGACCGCTGTGGCCTGGGACGACGGACGGAAGGGCGGCGTGGACATGGCGGCGAGCATACCGACCATCCCATGGGATGTATGCCCCGCCCTTTCCCTATGACCCTTACGACCTGGGGAGCAAGAGGGAGCGGGCTCCCTCTTGCTCCCCAGGTCGTTACTATGCTCCTCGGCGGATCATCCGGTGCGCCACCGCCACGACGGCGACAGGGGAGGAAGCCCGGTGCGAATCCGGCGCGGTCCCGCCACTGTGAGCCCACTCCGCGAGGGTCGGGTGAGTCAGGAACTCCCGCCGTCCGACACCACCCGGGGCGCGGACACCCCGAGGAAGGCCGACGCCGCATGCTGCATTCTTCCGGGGGGCAACCCCCCTCCCCCCGCATCCTGCTCCTGTCGACATCCGACACTGACCTGCTCAGCGCCCGCGCGGCCACCGGCCCGGTGCTCTACCGCTTCGCCAACCCCGCTCGGCTCCCGCTCGAGGACCTGCCCGCGCTTCTCGACGGCGTCGACCTGGTCGTCGTACGCCTCCTCGGCGGCCTGCGCGCCTGGCAGGACGGCCTCGATCTGCTGCTCGCCGACGGCCGCCCAGTTGTCGTCCTCACCGGCGAACAGGCCCCGGACGCCCAGCTGATGGCCGCCTCCACGGTCCCCGTCGGAATCGCCGCCGAGGCCCACGCCTACCTCGCCCACGGCGGTCCCGCCAACCTGGAACAGCTCGCCCGCTTCCTGTCCGACACGGTCTTGCTGACCGGCCACGGTTTCGAAGCGCCGGCACCCGCCCCCAGTTGGGGTCTGCTGGAGCGCAACTCCCGGGGCAAGGGCCCGACCATCGCTGTGCTGTACTACCGCGCCCACCACATGAGCGGAAACACCGCTTTCGTCCACGCGCTGTGCGAAGCCGTTGAGGACGCGGGCGGACGGGCGCTTGCGCTGTACGTCGCCTCGCTGCGGGCCCCCGAGCCCGAGCTGATCGAAGCGTTGCGGGCCGCCGACGCAATCGTCACCACCGTCTTGGCCGCAGGCGGCACCAAGCCCGCCGAGGTCTCCGCCGGCGGCGACGACGAATCCTGGGACGCGGGCGCCCTGACCTCCCTCGACGTGCCGATCCTTCAGGCCCTGTGCCTGACCGGCTCGCGCGCCGCGTGGGAGGACAACGACGAGGGTGTCTCCCCACTCGACGCCGCCAGCCAGATCGCCGTACCCGAGTTCGACGGCCGTCTGATCACCGTGCCGTTCTCCTTCAAGGAGATCGACGCCGACGGCCTCCCGGCGTACGTCGCCGACCCCGAGCGCGCGGCCCGCGTCGCGGGAATCGCCGTACGGCATGCCCGCCTCAGGCACATCCCGGCCGCCGACAAGCGCCTGGCCCTCGTCCTGTCCGCCTACCCCACCAAGCACTCCCGGATCGGCAACGCAGTCGGTCTCGACACCCCCGCCAGCGCGGTCGTTCTCCTGCGCCGACTGCGGGAGGAGGGGTACGACTTCGGCTCCGGCACCGACGTTCCCGGGCTGGCCTGCGGCGACGGCGACGAGCTGATCCGCGCGCTGATCGAGGCCGGCGGGCACGACCAGGACTGGCTCACCGAAGAGCAACTGGCCCGCAACCCGGTGCGCATCCCGGCAGCCGACTACCGTCGCTGGTTCGCCACCCTCCCCGAGGAACTGCGCACGGCCGTCGAGGAGCACTGGGGCCCGGCGCCCGGCGAGATGTTCGTCGACCACAGCCGCAACCCGGAAGGCGACATCGTCCTCGCGGCCCTCCGCTTCGGCAACCTGCTGATTCTCATACAGCCCCCGCGCGGCTTCGGCGAGAACCCGATCGCGATCTACCACGACCCCGACCTGCCGCCGTCCCACCACTACCTGGCGGCCTACCGCTGGATCGCCGCCCCGACCGAAGACGGCGGCTTCGGCGCGGACGCAATGATCCACCTCGGCAAGCACGGCAACCTGGAGTGGCTGCCCGGCAAGAACGCCGGCTTGTCCGCCGCCTGCAGCCCCGACGCCGCGCTCGGCGACCTCCCGTTGATCTACCCCTTCCTGGTCAACGACCCCGGAGAGGGCACCCAGGCCAAGCGCCGCGTCCACGCCACCCTCGTCGACCACCTCGTCCCGCCCATGGCCCGCGCCGACTCCTACGGCGACATCGCACGCCTGGAACAACTCCTCGACGAATACGCCCAGATCGCCTCCATGGACCCGGCCAAGCTCCCCGCGATCCGCGCCCAGATCTGGACTCTCATCCAAGCCGCCCGACTCGACCATGACCTCGGCCTGAACGACCGCCCCGACGACGACGGCTTCGACGACTTCCTCCTGCACGTCGACGGCTGGCTGTGCGAGGTCAAGGACGCCCAGATCCGCGACGGCCTGCACGTCCTCGGCGCCCCGCCCACCGGTGCCGACCGCGTGAACCTCGTCCTGGCCATCCTCCGCGCCCGCCAGATCTGGGGCGGCGCCACCGCCCTGCTCGGCCTGCGGGAGGCTCTGGGCTTGGACGAATCCGCCGCGACCCGCACGACGGCCGATGAGGCGGAAGAAAAGGCGCGCGCCCTGGTACAGGCGATGGAGGACGCCGACTGGGACCCCGCCGTCGTACCCACCGAACACGGCGAACAGGTCACTGCCATCCTGGAGTTCGCCGCCCGCGAGGTCGTCCCGCGCCTGTCGGCCACCACCGCCGAACTCGACCACACCGTCCATGCGTTGGCCGGTGGCTTCGTCCCGGCGGGCCCCTCCGGTTCGCCCCTGCGCGGACTGGTCAACGTCCTGCCGACCGGCCGTAACTTCTACTCGGTCGACCCCAAGGCCGTCCCCTCCCGCCTTGCTTGGGAGACCGGTCAAGCCCTCGCGGACTCCCTGCTGGAGCGCTACCGCACCGACAACGGCAACTGGCCCATCTCCGTCGGCCTCTCGCTGTGGGGCACCAGCGCCATGCGCACCGCCGGCGACGACGTCGCCGAAGCCCTCGCCCTGCTGGGCATCCGCCCGGTCTGGGACGACGCCTCCCGCCGAGTCATGGGCCTGGAGGCCATCCCCTACGAGGAATTGGGCCGCCCCCGTATCGACGTCACCTTGCGCATCTCGGGATTCTTCCGGGACGCGTTCCCGCACACCATCGGGCTGCTGGACGACGCCGTACGCCTGGCCGCCTCCCTCGACGAACCGGCCGAGGCCAATCACGTACGTGCCCACGTCCAGGCCGATCTGGCCGCCCACGGCGACGAACGCCGCGCAACCACCCGCATCTTCGGCTCTCGCCCCGGTACCTACGGCGCCGGCCTGCTCCAGCTCATCGACTCCCGCGACTGGCGCACCGACGCCGACCTCGCCGAGGTCTACACCGTCTGGGGCGGCTACGCGTACGGCCGTGAACTCGACGGCCGCCCGGCGCGCGACGAGATGCAATCGGCGTACAAGCGCATCGCGGTCGCGGCGAAGAACACTGACACCCGTGAGCACGACATCGCTGACTCGGACGACTACTTCCAATACCACGGCGGCATGGTGGCCACCGTCCGCGCCCTGCGCGGCACAGCCCCCGAGGCGTACATCGGCGACTCCACCCGCCCCGAGACCGTCCGCACCCGCACCCTTGTCGAGGAGACCTCCCGCGTCTTCCGCGCCCGCGTCGTCAACCCCAGGTGGATCGAGGCGATGCGCCGTCACGGTTACAAGGGCGCCTTCGAACTCGCGGCGACAGTGGACTACCTCTTCGGATACGACGCCACCACGGGCGTCGTCGCCGACTGGATGTACGACAAGCTCGCCGAGACCTACGTCCTGGACCCCGCCAACCGCGAGTTCCTCCAACAGGCCAACCCCTGGGCCCTGCACGGCATCGCCGAGCGGCTGCTGGAGGCCCAGTCGCGCGGGATGTGGGAGAAGCCGGATCCGGCGGTGCTGGACGCGCTGCGGCAGGTGTATCTGGAGACAGAAGGCGATCTGGAGGGCGGAGACTAGCTCCTCCACCTATTGCGGCTCTTGCTATTGCGGGTTCTTTGAGCTTTGGAAGTGGTGCCCGATCTCGCCGGAAACGTGGATCCCATCCGACCCGAAGGAATCACGCTTCGGGTTTTTCTATGCCTGGCTCCGGCTTTCTTATTGGTTTGCAAAACCTTAGTGACGTCTTTGTCGAGTAGCATGGCCGCAAGTCCCCTGATGAGGACGTCAATTTGCGTTGCTATTGACGGGGGCGACAGGTGACTCCATTTCAAGCCACCGTCATTGGCGTGAAATGGCCGAGCGGCATCACCGCGTGATGTTCCTCGGTCAAGACACCTGAAATCAATGGTCATCAGCACCACAGCACTCGAGAGGAAACCCATGTACTCATTGAAGCGGCTCGCGAAGTGGGGCGTTTTCAGTACGGTTCTCGCCTCGCTGGCCTCGCTGAGCCTCATCGACCATGAGGCCAGCGCGCATGACGCGTGCTCTGCACCGGCCGGCCAGATGTGCATCGCCGTCGACAATCAGACGAAATCCATCCACAGTTGGCGCAACCCCGACAGCAACAACCAGTGCCTCCCCAACAGCAACCCCGGAACGACGATGTACTACCAGAGCATGGTAGCTGCGGGTGACGGCCCGTTCCTGTTGGCCTTCTCGGACAGTGCTTGCGGGAACCCGGTCAACCCAGGCCACGGTTACGGCAGTCGAACATTCAGCACCGAGGGCAATTATCTGGTCATCCACGTCTCGGACTGAATTAGCAGGTCGTGCATGCGGGAGCGGACCTTCACCCGGTGCTGGGGACCCCCAATCCCGCTGTTGCCCACCGAGGTATCAACGCCGGGCACCCGGTGCGGCAAGAAGCACCGGGATACGCCCACCAGGTTCTGGCAAGTGCAGGGTTCAGTTGCCCGCCGGGGTGAACATCCACCTTTGCTGGTCGGTGACGCCGCTCGCGCAAGGGCGCGCAGCGGCGAAGCCGGCCGCGTCGGGGTTGACCGGTAGCGTGGTCTGGTCGGTGAGGCAGTCGCCGGTCTTCTGGTTGACGATTTGGAAGTAGCCGTTGCCTACCGGAACCAGGTTCCAGCGCTGTGCGCTGCTGAGCTTCCCATTCTTGAGGTCCTGCACTCCATTGGTGAGCTGGATGTCATGGAGAGGCTGCACGTTGGGGTCGGGCTGCTCCTCGATGACGCTGCCGGGGCGGCGCAGCACCTCGATGCCAATGGAGTCGTCGGGGTAGCGGAAAACGCTGTAGTAGGTGTTGCTCCAGGCCTGGGAGTCCCATGGCGCGGTCAGGAAGGGCGAACCGTTGCTCATCGGCTCGCGGCCGGTCAGCAGATAGAGGTTCTGGCCGCTCTCCAAGGTCACCTGGCGGTCGTCTGCGCTCTGGTTGCTGGCGGCGTTGGGGTTGCTCGGCGCACTGGGAGAGGGCGCGGACCTGCTTCCGCCCCCGGCGGGCGCCTGCTGCGGTGGTGCAGCTGCAGCCGGGGCGGGGGCGGAGCTGAGAGTCGGTGTCGGGAGTGGGCTGGAGGCGGCTTCCGGGATCAGCTCGGTGGCGTTGCTGTGCACTGCGGGTGCGTAGGCGAACCACAGCGCGATGCAGGTGACAGCGAGGGCGGTGGCGAGGCTGAGGAGGGTGGCGAGCCAACGGGGCAGGACACCGCGCTGTATGTAGATACCGTCCACGTCGACCGGGGTGTGTCCGGAGCGTCGCACAGCCAACGTGAAGGGACGGGTCTGCTTCTGCCCGAACCAGGTGATCTGGCGCGGACGCAGATGCGCGCGGACGAATGCGGCGCGTCCCGGTTCGATCTGCACATTGCCGGGGTGGATGTCGTACGAGAGCTGGTCGCCGTTGTCGCGGCCACCGATGGAGGCGGTGAGCTTGGTGTTGCCGAGATTGTCGATGGCGAGCTTCGGCCGACCCCGGAAGCGTCCTCGGCAGGTGGGCGGGACGAGCTCGGCCTGGATTTGTGTGAACGGGGTGAGGGTGAGGTTGCCTTCGGGGACGGTGGTGGCCTCGGGGTGCTCGGTGGGGATGATCTGGACGGCGTAGGGGTTGGGTCCTGCGGTGGCGTCGGGGGTGCGCGGCGGGGCGAAGGTGAGCTGTACGGTCCCGGTCGTCCCCGGGTACAGCCGCAGGGTCGGTGGCTCGACAGTGGTCCAGGGCGCGACGGGACCGACCGGTGTGAACCGGTACTCGTCCACCACGTCGCCTGTGTTGCGCAGCCGCAGTCGCACGGTGGCCGTACTGCCCGGGTCAACGGTGGTGGAGGCAGGCTCCAGGGATGTCCATATACTCACCGCTCGACAGTACGACGGCCAATGACACCACGTCAGCAATTTGTGAGGGGTCCCATACTGGTGGGCCTGCGTATTCAACCGTCGTCAATGCGCCTACGAGCAAGGGCGAACGCCACCCTCTGTAGCGACGGGGCATGGTGTCTCAAGGAATTCGCGACAGTTGAATACGCGACCCCATCCATACCAAGGTCGAGTTACCTCCTCCGCGCCGCGTCCTGGGCGCGGAGGAAAGTCCGAACGGTAGCTTTTCTGGCCAGGTCGGCGGTGGTAGGGCCGCGGTGGGCAAGAGGAGATTGCTCGCCCCAGTCAGGTCGGGATTGGGCGAGCTCAATGATCATGGTCTGGGTTGCCGGGCGTGCGGAAGAATGAG
>JAFAUH010000359.1 GCA_019243445.1 Streptomycetaceae bacterium
TTCGGCCAGTTCTTCCTCGGCGAACTGTGGAACGTCTACGCCTTGCGCTGCCGCTGACGAACGCCGGATCAGGGCCAGTCGCACAGCCCGGCACAGCCCTGGCACGGTTGTGCACAGCGGAGAGCCCCCTCGGCCAGGACGGCGGGCCGGTCGAGAGGGCTCTTAACGGTATTGCTGAGTGCGTTTGTGAGTGCCGCTACGGTCAGTCCAGGTCGTAGCTGCCGGACTCGACATCGGCCACAAAGGCCGTCCACGACTCGGGAGAGAAGGCGAGCGAGGGGCCAGCCGGGTCCTTGGAGTCACGCACGGCAACAGTACGAGATGCGGGGGACGCCACCTCTACGCACGCGTTCCTTCCGGACCACGAGGATTTGGTCCACTCGTGAGTGCCGCCCAGCTTGATTGCCATGTTTGCTCCGGTGTGTGCAAGTGGCGCCTGTGCGCCAACGGTGAAGACGAGATCGAAGCTACCCGTCAACTCTATGGTGTAGAGGGCCTGTTCACCCGACCGGATGGCATATTCCTTATGACTCTTCCGCGTTCCTCTGACGCCGGTGTATTCTGCCGCGCTTTGGTACCTATCTTGCATATTCGTCAGCGACCTCGGTGATGAACTGCTGAGTCTGCTCCGCGCTCAGTGCCTGTGCGCGCAGATGCTCGTACATCACGCTGTAGACCTGCACATCAGCGTCCTTCTCCAGATACAGGTCACTGGTGACGCCCTCCAGATAGACAACGCTCGTGTCCGTCGCATCGTCGAACTCCAAGATCGCGAACTGCCCGTTCAGCCCTGGGTGCGCGCCCGAGTCGAAGGGCAGCAGTTGCACCGTCACATGCGGCAGCGTGCTCAGATGCGCGAGGTGCAGCAGCTGCTCCCGCATGATCTCGCGGTTACCGACAACGCGCCGCAGCGCCGCTTCGTCAACGACGGCCCATAGCCGCAGTGGACTGCCCAGGTCGTTGACCCGGTCTTGGCGGCGAATTCTGACGTGCATGCGCTTCTCGACCTGCTCGGGCGTGGCCTCCGGCATCATCTTGGCGATCGCCGCCTCCGCGTAGTTCTTGGTCTGCAACAGACCGGGCACGATCTGCGACTCGTAAACGCGTAGCGAGGCTGCGTCCGTCTCCAGACCGATGTAGACGCTGTACGGCACGTCGCCGAACGCATGCCACCAGCCCTGCTGCCGCGACTCCCTGGCCATCTGCATCAGAGAGTCCACCATCCGATGGTCCTCGACGCCGTAGACGCCGCACAGGTCACGGACGTCGCGCTGGCTGATGCTGCGTCGGCCGTTCTCGAGGCGACTGATCTTGGACTGGGAGACCAGCAGTCGGGCGGCGACCTCCTCGGCCGTCATCCCCTTCTGCTCGCGTAGTCTGCGTAGTTCCGATCCCAAACGGCGTCTCCTGACGGTGGGGTTGATACTGGACGCCATGTGAGATGCACCTCCGGCTCGAACTGCTCTTGATACCACCGAGTAACAGCCTGCCACTTGAGGTCGTCATCTCGCTGGAAAATGAGCAACGGCGGGTGCATGATTGCAGGTTAGTTACCACTCTCTGCGGAGGAACGGCGTTCCGCAGAAGAACGACGCTTCGCAGAAGAACGACGCTCCGCAGAGGAAGGGCGCTGTCAATGCACGCTGACGCGGACCGTCTTGCGACCCGGCACCGCACTTCTGGCCTGCTGGTCTTGGCCGGGTGCCCGCCGCTGCTGGACGGCCACGCCGTTTTGGACGTCGATGACGGCATGGGCCACCAGGCCGCCCATGGGGTCGTATCTGACCAGGTCTCTCAGGCGCGCTCGCGAGGACCGGCCCTCGTTGCCCGGGTACAGGTGCTTACCGAGGCCCACGGCATGGGCGAGAGCGGCAAGTGCTGCGGTCCGCGGGTCCGAGGGCATGCCGGTGCGGATCGCACTGTCGAGCCGGGCTCTGATCTCCCGGCTGACCGCGCTGTCGGTCGCCTGATAGCGAGTCGTCGGCAACACGCCGCACAGCTGGCCTGGCACGGCATGCACCATGTCGCACCGTTCGAGATGCGCCAGGTACGTCTGGCGCAACCCCAGCCGCGGTCCGCCTATCCAGGCGACCGCGCGCACTGGACTGCCGCGACGACGCAGCAGCTCCAGGGCGCTGTCCAGCGTCGGGTCTCCTGTGGGCCGCGGATGCACCACGGCGATACGATCCCCGTCTGGGGCTATTCGTCCGGCCAGGGCCAGCTCCACTAGCTGTGCCCCGGCAAGACCCAAGTCGAGCGATTGCGGCTGCGCCGTGGTCCCGGTCGTCGGGTCCAAGGCGAGCAGCAATAGCTCCTCCGGGATTGTTCTGCGGCTCCTGCCCATCCATGCCTCCCCGCGTGGATGAATGACAGGGTGAGGCCTCTCACACCGATGTGTCGAGAGTGCCTTTACCTTATCGAGGGGAACCGGTAGATATGTCGTTCTCGTCTACCCGGCAGTGGCCGTGCCGGTGAGGGTGTCTCCGGCGGGTCCTGTGTGGCGGGCCTCGGCGAGCGCAGGACACTGGTACGGGCAAGCGGGGCGCCGAGTGAGACGCCCGGTCGAATGGGTACGGGAGGTATGGGTGGCGGGCAAATCCCCCGACAGGGCGGAGCAGAGAAAGTCGTCGGGGGAAACGGCGGATGTGAAGGACCCGCGGGACCCGCGGCCGGCCGAGAGCCGCGAAACGAAGACACAGAGCGAGGCGCAGGACGCGCCCTCCGGAGAGGAATCGGGCTCGCGGCCGACGCTGCAGCCCCGGACCCCCGGGGACTATGGCGGCCATGTGAAGAAGATCGCGCCGCCGATGGAGAAGGAGACTCGTGAACGCCCGGTGGACCCATCGGGTGAATCTACGCCGAACGACGGAGCGGATGCAGATGCTTCGCCGAGCGCATCTACGTCCTCGAGCGAATCTACATCCGATGCGGCCCCGGCTCAGGCCTCAGCCCCAGCCCCGGCTCAGGACGCTCCCGAGGTGGGGGAGCCCGCCGCGTCCACGGACAAGTCGACGACGTCCACGGACCAATCGGCGACCGACGATGCGGCCCCCTCGCCCGTCGCAAAGGGTGGGGACGGAGCGAAGAGCGAATCAAAGTCCGCTGTGAGCGGTGGCACGGCCAAGACGGACACCTCCGCGGAGCCGTCGGACTCGGAGCCGTCAGACTCGGGAACGTCGGACTCGGGAACGTCGGACTCGGAGCCGTCAGACTCGGGAACGTCGTCGTCTGGCGCAGCGAAGGGCAGTGCAGCAGAAGCGGGCAAGGCCAAGCCTGTAGCGACAGCAGAGGCGGGCAAGGCCAAGCCTGTAGTGACAGCAGAGGCGGGCACCGCCGCAGAAACCAGCGATGCCACCGCCCCGGCTGAGGCCCCATTGGAGCGGACGAAGCAGCAGCCATTGCCTCCCCTGCCCGGGGAACCGCTCAAATTGCTCGCCGAGCTCACCAATACGCCGCCTCCGCCGGAGACCCTGGTGCGGACCGTGGTACGGCGGATCAAGATCTGGACCCCGCTCGTCGTCCTGCTCGCGATCATCTTCTGCGTCGCGCAGGCCGTGCGCCCGCTTCCCAGCCCGAAACTCGCGCTGACCGGTGCCTCCGCGTACACGTTTCCGGGGGCCGCGCCCTCCGTCCCGTGGCCTGGCGAGGGGCAGGCCGCGTTGGAGGTCGAAGGCCTCGGCAGCATGGGAACGTACGGTCGGCAGGAGCCCGTGCCGATCGCAAGCGTAGCCAAGGTGATGACGGCGTACATCATCCTGCACGACCATCCCCTCACTTCGGGCCAGGGCCCAAAGATCACTGTTGATCAGCAGGCGGTCAATGACTTCGGCCTCGGCACCCAGGGCGAATCCGTCGTCAAGGTCACCGCGGGTGAGCAGATCAGCGAGTACGAGGCGATCGAGGACATCATGATCGCGTCCGCGAACAATGTAGCCCGGCTATTGGCGCGTTGGGATGCCGGATCGGATGCGGCGTTCGTTCAGAAGATGAACGCGACCGCCAAGGAACTCGGCATGTCCAACACCACCTACACCGACCCGAGCGGCCTGACTGCGACCACCGTCAGCACCGCATCCGATCAGTTGAAGCTGGCGCAACAGGCGATGAGCGACGCGACGTTCCGGCGGATCGTTGCCCAGCCGAACTTCAAGACGGCAAGCGGTGATTCGTACAACAACTGGAACCACCTCGTCGGTACCAACAACGTGATCGGCGTCAAGACCGGTACCACACCCAAGGCCGGCGGCAACCTCGTCTTCGCGGCGACCAAGGATACCGGCGGCACCACGCAGTTCGTGCTCGGTGTTGTGCTGAGCCAGTACAAGCCACCGATCCTCGACACCGTCACGGCCGCCAGCCTTCAACTCATTGTGGCGGCCCAGCAATCGTTGACCACGGAGCAGATCATCAAGAAAGGCGACGTCGTCGGCTACGTGGACGACGAGCTCGGGGGCAAGACTCCTGTCGTCGCGACGAAGGATGTTCAAGCGGTCGGCTGGGCGGGCAACAAGGTCGCCATCGCGCTCGCCGCCTCCCCGTCCGGAATCCCGCACTCGGCGAAGGCCGGGACCACGGTGGGCACGCTCACCGTCGGAGGCGGCCCCGGCCAGGTGAAGGTCCCGGTCGCGCTGCACTCCGACCTCAACACCCCTTCCTTCGGCGCCAAGCTGGCCCGCCTGGGATGACCTATCTCCTTGTGGTCTCTCCCCGTGGTCGCATGACGGCGGCGACCGCCGACCGTGCGGCAGGCCGCCTAGCGGGCTGCGCGCGGTGAGGCGGCGAGAGGTTCGCCGCGGTGGCGGGCGAGGTACCAGCGCCTGCCGGAGGCGAACGCGCGCCGGGCCCGGCGTACTGAGGCGTTCTGGGTGGCGAGATGCAGTTGGTAGTGCCAGGGCGGCTGGCCGCCGTGGCGCACGGACATGGCGTACGCCAACGACACCGCATCGCTGTCGTCGAGGTCCAGGTGCTCGAACCAGGCCATGCTGGTGCGTGCTGCCGCCTGCTGCGGGTGGAGCTCGGCGCGGCGGTGCCGGTCGTACTCCCGCAGTGCGGAGGGCAGGTCCAGGTACTCGGTCAAGCTGTGGGCGAGGACGATCGCGTCGATCATGGCCAGCCGGGTGCCCGACCCCAGGGTGAAGTGGGTGGTGTGGGCGGCGTCGCCGGCCAGGACGGTGCTGCCGTGGTACCAGGTGGCGTTGCTGACGTGCGCGAAGTGTTGCCAGCTGGCCGGGGCGCCGCGCGATCTGCTGATCAGGTGATGGCCGTCGAGCGCGCCCTGGAAGATGCCTTCCAGCAGCCGCAGGCCGCCGTCGTCGCCGAGGGTGTCCAGACCCAGTCCCTGCCAGGTCTCCGGCGAGCACTCCACGATGCAGGTGCTGATCCCCGAGACCGAGGGATAGGCGTGGAACCAGATCCATCCGGCGGAGGTCCGCTCAAAGCTGAAGACGAAACTGGTGAAGACCTTGTTCGTGCCAAGCCAGATGTAAAGATTACGGCCGAGTTCGACGTGCGTACCGAAGAGGTCGCGGTCGCGTTCCCGGATGCGGCTGTTGGCGCCGTCGGCGGCGACGAGGAGGTCGGCTTCGGGTAGCCGTGAGAGGTCGTCGACCTGGCAGCCATACCGCAGGTCGATGTCCAGCTGGGATGCGCGCCGAGCCAGGATCTCGAGCAGTGCTGCCCGAGCCATGCTGTATCCGTAGCCGCTGAAGTACGCCGTCTCCTCGCGGCGCGCGTTGTGCAGGCGGATCTCCTGGTCCTGCCAGATCATGGAGCAGGCAGTGATCTCGCGGGCGCTCTTGGGATCGTTGCGGTAGAGGACATCCAGCAGGTCGTCCCAGTAGACGACGCCCCAGCCGTAGGTGGCCTGGGGCGGGTCGCGCTCCAGGACGGTGATCTGGTGTCCGGCGTCGCGCAGCTTTGCCGAGATCGCGAAGTACAGTCCCGCAGGGCCGCCGCCGACGCAGACGATTCTCACGGCAACGCACCGCCTAGGGCCTGTCCGGTGGATCCAGGGAGTGCCTCCCTCCCCCTGCCTGCAGGAGCCCGCTCCCTATTGCTCCCCAGGTCGTAAGCCCGCGGCGGCTCTGCTGCCAAGGCTCTTCGGAAGAGCAGGGGCGGAGCGAAGCGTAGCGGAGACGCCGTCCGGGCGTCGCGGACCCGGCAAGGTCTGTCGGACAGGCCCTGAGCACCAGGCCAGGGTCTGGTCACGCACCCGGATGCCCGAGAGGCCCGAGCATCCGGGTGCGCATGGCATGGCATGGCGTGGGGGCTACTTGCCGCCCTAACCCCAGCCGCCGTGACCGCCGCCCCAGCCGCCGTGACCGCCGCCCCAGCCGCCGTGGTCACCGCCCCAGCCGCCGTGGTCACCGCCCCAGCCGCCGCCCCAACCCCAGCCAGAGTCCCAACCCCCGCCCCAACCCCAGCCCCCGTGGCACTCCCAGTCGAAGAAGCACCTGGGGTGCCAGCTGTCGTGAGGCGCTGCTGTCACGGTGGTGTGGGCGGAGGAGGGAGCGCTGGCCGCCGCGCTGGCGGCGCCCGCTCCGGCGGCGAGGGCGATGACCGGAGCCGTGCATACGGCTGCGGCCAGGCGCCGTATCTTGGAAGCATTCGCGCGCATGGTGGTCCCCTTCGTGGGGTGGAATACATGAGCTCGACCAGACCCTGCGCGGGGGTCTGGCGAGAAGTTGATCCAGCTGCCGAACCTGGCGTTCTGGATCGTGTTATGGAGTTGCCAAAAGGTATCAATGGGTGAAACTGTGACAAGTTTCCCGATGTCACAATAGGGACGGTGAGCCCGCCGAGTCAATGGGCGTAAAGGCCGTCCCGGCCTTTCACCTCCGTCCCGAGGCGATCCGGTGCCTGCCTCGCTGGTTGGTCATACGCAGGCCATGGCCTGTGTGTTCACCCGCATCCAGAGGAGGTTGCTAAAGGCTGAGTACGATCGCAGCACCGACGCCTCCCAGCAGCAGCGCAAAGGCGGCCGCCAGCCAGCCACCCTGGCCCCAGCGGAATGGATGGTCCAGGGCGAGTCGCCCAGGGCCGATGGCGGCGAGGGCAAGCGCGACAACCGCGATGGACACGTTGTACTCGACGCCGCCGCTGGTTTCCCACGTACCGTGGGCCGCGGTGACGGTCACCATGGCGTTGATCATCACGCCAATCAGGCCTGCAGCAGCCAGCGGCGTGAACAGTCCAAGGGCCAGCCCGAGACCGCCGAGGAACTCGGTGGCGCCGCAGACGCCGGCGAAGACCTCACCGGGGTGGTAGCCGAGCGCGGCGAAGGCCTTACCGGTGACAGCCAGGCCGTGGCCGCCGAAGATCCCGAACAGTTTCTGGGCGCCATGCCCGGCCATGAACAAGCCGAACGTCAACCTGAGCAGCAGCAGCCCGACATCGCCGGCGGACACCAGCGGTCGTGCGGCACTGCCCCCCGTGCCGCTGGGTGGGGCGGCGCGCAGCCGCTCGGCGATGGGCCTCATCGAGACTTCCCCTCCTACCTCCCACGCCCTGTCTCTCTGTCTCTGCCTTCCCTTTCACCTGGGACGATAGTCGACGATGTGCAATATGTCGCTTTTCTTCGGTCGGGCGGGCGGTACCTCAAGCACCGCCTGCCCTCGGGAGATTCCGGCCTCGACGGCTCGATGGGCGTCACCGGCCGTCTCCCACGGCATCGCGTCCACGAACGCCTCCGGAATCCGGAAGCCCGCTGCGACATCTCGCCACAGGGCCGCGATCTGGGTGCGGTTGCCGGTTCGTACGCCGATCAGCGACTGGCTGCGCAGATAGAACGGCAACAGCTGGATCGGCAGCGGATCGTGCGAGATGGCACCGGAGACCACGATCCGGCCCATGTCGGCGAGGCTGTCACGGTATTTGTGCCAGACGGCGGCGATGCCCAGGTTGTCGATGACGCAGTCGACACCCCACTCGCCCGTCACGTCGCGTACTGCGCCGGTCAGGTCGTCGGCGTCGCCGTCCACCGCCGCCGCGAGCGGCAGGCCGTCCAGACAGCCTGGCTTGAGGGCGAGCCGGTCGACACCGATGACTTGGGCTCCCCGGTGGGCGGCGAGGGCTGCGGCTGTCGCACCGAGCGCTCCTGCCGCTCCGATCACCATCACCGTGCTGCCCGGTCCCACCCCACCGGCATCCAGTTGGGCCCTTGCCACGGGGCCGTTCCCCGCCAGCGCAGCGGCCTGCGGGAACGAGACATCATCCGGCAGCAGTGAGATACCGGACTCCGGTACCACGCACAACTGCGCGTAACTGCCCGATCGGTGCACGCCGATCAGACCGAAGGAGGAGCACGCCTCCTCCCGACGCATTCGGCACGCCCGGCAGGTGCCGCAGGCCAGCACGGCGGAGACGGCGACCCGTCTGCCGATCAGTGCCGGGTCGGCATCGGGCCCGACCGCGTCCACCTCACCGGCGTGCTCGGTGCCGAGCACATGGGGGAAGCTGCGCACCTGACCGGCGAAGGGCGGCCGCCCTGCCCGGGTGGCGATGTCCTTGGTGCGGGCGACAACGACCGCCGACACCTTCACACGCACCTCACCAGCGTCCGGTTCGGGATCCGCGAGTTCCGCCAGACGGATCACCTCCGGGCCGCCGAACTCCTCGATGACGAGCGCCTTCACCGGCCCACATCCTTCGCCTCGGAGATCCGCCCGCCCCGACCTCGGTCCGCTGTCGAGTCTCCACCGCCCCGACGCCGCACGCGCGTCCAGTGGGTACGCCCGAGTCAGCATCCACTCGGGCGGCCCAGTCCGGCGTTCCCGCGGGTTCAGCTTCGCTTGCGATCTGGGGAGCAATGGAGCAATAGGGAGCGGGCTCCCTCTTGCTCCCCAGGTCGTTACCGCCCGCGCATCTCGCGGTACGCAGCGACCAGGCCGGCTGTGGAACTGTCCAGCCCAGCTACCTTCGTGCCCTCCGTCAGTGCCGGCTCGATCCGCTTGGCCAGCACCTTGCCGAGTTCGACGCCCCACTGGTCGAAGGAGTCGATGTCCCAGATCGCGCCCTGGACGAAGACCTTGTGCTCGTAGAGCGCGATCAGCTGCCCGAGTACCGACGGCGTCAGCTCGCGTGCCAGGATCGTGGTCGTCGGGTGGTTGCCGCGGAATGTGCGGTGTGGCACCTGCTCGGCCGGGACGCCCTCGGCGGCCACCTCCTCCGCCGTCTTGCCGAACGCGAGCGCCTGGCCCTGCGCAAACAAGTTCGCCATCAACAGGTCGTGGTGACCTGCCAGCTCCGGGCTCAGCTCCTCTACCGGCTGCGCGAAGCCGATCAGATCAGCCGGGATCATCTTCGTCCCCTGGTGGATCAACTGGTAGTACGCATGCTGGCCGTTGGTGCCCGGTGTGCCCCACACCACGGGACCGGTCTGCCAGTTCACCTCATGCCCGGACCGGTCGACCGATTTGCCGTTGGACTCCATGTCCAGCTGCTGCAAGTATGCGGTGAAGCGCGACAGGTAGTGCGAGTAGGGGAGTACCGCGTGTGTCTGCGCGTCGAAGAACTCCCCGTACCAGACGCCCAGCAGCCCCAGCAGCAGTGGTGCGTTGGACTCGGGCGGCGCTGTGCGGAAATGCTCATCGATGAGGCGGAAACCGTCGAGCATCTCTCGGAAGCGTTCAGGACCGATCGCGATCATCAGCGACAACCCGATCGCCGAGTCGTACGAGTAGCGGCCACCGACCCAGTCCCAGAACTCGAACATGTTGTGGACGTCGATGCCGAACTCGGCGACCTTCTCGGCGTTGGTCGACAGCGCCACAAAGTGCTTGGCGACCGCTGCCTGGTTGCCCCCGAGTCCGTTGAGCAGCCAAGTGCGGGCGGAGATCGCGTTGGTGATGGTCTCGATGGTGGTGAAGGTCTTCGACGCGATGATGAAGAGCGTCTCCGCCGGATTCAGGTCGCGTACGGCCTCATGCAGATCGGCGCCGTCGACGTTGGAGACAAAACGGAACTGCAGTTCGCGGGCGGTGTACGGGCGCAGCGCCTCGTACGCCATCGCCGGGCCCAGATCCGAACCGCCGATACCGATGTTGACGACGGTACGGATTCGCTTGCCGGTGTGACCCGTCCACTCACCGGAGCGGACTTTGTCGGCGAAGGCCGCCATCTTGTCGAGCACGGCGTGCACCGCGGGCACGACATTCTCGCCGTCCACCTCGATCACCGTGTCGCGTGGTGCTCGTAGTGCCGTGTGCAGCACCGCGCGCTTCTCGGTGATGTTGATCTTCTCGCCGCGGAACATCGCGTCGCGCAGCCGCGTCACACCGCGTACTTCGGCAAGATCGCGCAGCAGTGCAAGCGTGTCGTCTGTGAGTACATGCTTGGAGTAGTCGATGTGCAGGTCACCGACGTCGAGTACATACCGGCTGCCACGTGTGGCGTCGGCTGCGAACAGCTCCCGTAGATGTGCCTCCCCGAGGCTTTCGCGGTGCTTGCCGAGTGCTTCCCACTGCGGCAGCTGGTCAAGCCGTCCGGACATCGTTCGCTCCTCGTCGTCGACTCTGTCGTGTCATTTGTTGCCGTGTTGCCGTGTTGCCGTGTTTGTTGCCGTGCCGTTCGTGCGCGCAACACTACGACTTCGCGTCCTGCATCCGGCCCTTCCTCAGCCGTTCATCGGACGGAACCGCCGCAGCCGCAGACTGTTTCCGACCACGAAGACCGAGGAGCAGGCCATCGCCGCACCCGCGATCATCGGGTTGAGCAGCCCGGTGGCGGCAAGCGGCAGCGCCGCGATGTTGTAGCCGAAGGCCCAGAAGAGATTGCCCTTGATGGTGCCGAGCGTGCTGCGGGCGAGCCGGATCGCGTCGGCCGCGACTCGCAGATCGCCGCGCACCAGCGTCAGATCACCCGCTTCGATGGCAGCGTCCGTGCCCGTGCCCATGGCGAGGCCGAGATCCGCTTGGGCGAGTGCGGCTGCGTCGTTGACGCCGTCGCCGACCATCGCCACCGTTCTGCCCTCGTCCTGCAGCCGCTTGATGGCCGCGACCTTGCCTTGCGGCAGTACCTCGGCGATGACGTGCGCCGCGTCGATGCCGACCTCTGTCGCGACCGCCTTCGCCACGATCTCGTTGTCGCCGGTGAGTAGTACCGGGGTCAGGCCGAGCGAGCGCAGCGCTCCTACCGCCTCGGCGCTCGTTGGTTTTACGGCGTCCCCGACGGCGAGCACCGCGCGCGCCTGTCCGTCCCAGGCCACCACGACAGCGGTCCGCCCCTCGGCTTCGGCACGCGCCTTGGCGGCGGCCAGGTCACCGGGGAGCGGTGGCCACCCTTCCTCGCGCAGCAACGCTTCGCGTCCCACCAGGACAGTGCGGCCCTCGACGACGCCCCGTACGCCGAGGCCAGGACGGGCCGCGAACCCTTGCGGGGTCGGCAGCGCGCCGGTCCGTTCCTCGGCGGCGACAACGATGGCGCGGGCGATGGGGTGCTCGGAGGCGTGTTCAAGGGCACCTGCGAGGCGCAGCGCTTCCTTCTCGCCTTCGCCTTCGCCTTCGTCCTCGTCCTGGAGCGCGTGTACCGCGGTCAGTGTCATCACACCCGTCGTCACGGTGCCGGTCTTGTCCAGTACGACGGTGTCGACGCTCCTCGTCGACTCCAGTACCTCGGGTCCCTTGATAAGAATGCCGAGTTGGGCGCCGCGACCGGTGCCCACCAGCAGTGCGGTAGGCGTGGCCAGGCCCAGCGCACACGGGCATGCGATGATCAGCACGGCGACGGCGGCGGTGAAGGCGGCCGTCGTACCTGCGCCGGCGAGGAGCCAGCAGCCCAAGGTGGCCAGGGCGAGGGTGATGACGAGGGGCACGAAGACCGCGGAGATCCGGTCGGCGAGCCGCTGGGCCGCGGCCTTTCCGCTCTGTGCCTCCTCGACCAGTCGGGCCATTCGAGCGAGTTGGGTGTCGGCGCCGACACGGGTCGCCTCGACGACGAGACGTCCGCCCACGTTGACGGTGGCGCCTGTGACGCCATCGCCCGGGCCCACTTCCACAGGCGCCGACTCGCCGGTGAGCATGGCGGCATCCACAGCGGAGGTGCCCCCGCGCACCACTCCGTCGGTGGCGATCTTCTCGCCGGGCCGGACGACGAAGAGGTCACCGGCCGTCAACTCGGCGAGGGGAACGCGTACTTCACGTCCGTCGCGCAACATGGCGACGTCCTTTGCACCGAGGTGCAGCAGCGCCCGGAGCGCGGCGCCCGCCTGGCGCTTGGACCGTGCCTCGAAGTAGCGCCCGGTGAGGACGAACGCCGTCACTCCGGCAGCGGCCTCCAGGTAGATCGAGTTGCTGCCGCCGCCTCGCGAGACGGTCGAGGCTGTGAAGGAAAAGAAAGAGAAGTGGTCCTTCATCCCCGGCATGCCGGCTGTCCCGAAGAACAACGCCCATACCGACCAGCAGAACGCCGCCAGCGTGCCCATGGAGATCAGCGTGTCCATGGTGGAGGTGCGGTGGCGCAGATTGGTCCAGGCAGCCCGGTGGAAGGGCCAACCTGCGTACGCCACAACGGGCGCGGTGAGCGTCAGCGACAGCCACTGCCAGTTGCGGAATTGCAGAGCGGGCGCCATGGCCATCGCAATCACGGGTACCGCGAGGACAAGGGCAGTGATCAACCTCCTCCTGTCTTCGGCGGGAGGTACCCCCTGGCGCAGGGGGAAGAATTCGTCGTCCGGGTCGGCGGAGGCATCGTCCGGTAGGGCTGCAGGTGCGGCTACGAGTGCGGGTACGGACACGGGCGGGGAAGCGGGCAGTGCGGCCGTGTAGCCGGTGGCCTCGACGGTCGCGATCAGATCGGCAACCGCGACCCGGGGACCGTAGGAGACGCTGGCTTTCTCGGTCGCGTAGTTGACGGTCGCGCTGACACCCTCCATCCGGTTGAGCTTTTTTTGGATGCGGGCTGCGCACGAGGCGCAGGTCATGCCGCCGATCTTCAACTCGACCCGGTCGGATCCGTCGAGCCGCTCAGCAGGGGCTGTCGTCATGCCGCTCACTCCTGGCCTCGCCTGATCACCGATTTCATGACGCCTACCTTCACCCTCACTCCCCACCCTCATACGATATACCCCTAGGGGGTATTCCTCTATCGGGTCATCCGGCCATCAGGACGGCCACCCCGTTGACACGGTCCGCCGCGAGATCGGCGAGCGCCTGGTCGGCGCGGCCCATGGCGTAACGGTGCACGTGGACGCGCGGACGCAGTCGGGCCGCCTCGGCCAGGTAGGTACGGC
The DNA here is from genome assembly GCA_019243445.1 of Streptomycetaceae bacterium. GTDB lineage: Bacteria > Actinomycetota > Actinomycetes > Streptomycetales > Streptomycetaceae > Streptantibioticus_B. The sequence continues at coordinate 13,226 of JAFAUH010000359.1, forward strand.
CGTCTTCGCGTGTATTAGCGGTCACGCTGCGTAGCGTACGCTCTTGGAACAGGTGCTTGTCGTAGTGCAGAACGGGGATGTCGGTCAGGTGGATGCCGGCGATCGACAGCGTGCCGCCCCGGTCGAGGGCGGCGAGCGCGACCGGTACGAGGTCGCCGACCGGTGCGAAGAGGACCGCCGCGTCCAGCGGCTCCGGCGGGGCTTCGTACGCGCCCCGCGCGGAGGCGGCCCCGAGCTCCAGCGCGAGCCGTCTCGCCTCCTCCGCCCTGGTGAGTACGTGCACGGTGGCGCCCTGCGCGAGGGCCAGTTGCACGGTCAGATGGGCGGAGGCACCGAAGCCGTAGATGCCGAGACGCCCGCCGGACGGCAACTCGGCGCGGCGAAGCGCCCGGTAGCCGATGATCCCGGCGCAGAGCAGGGGTGCGATCTCCTCGTCCGGCCGGTCGTCGTCCGGCAGCCGGTAGGTGAAGCGGGCGTTCGCCACGGTGTAGTCGGCATATCCGCCATCGAGGTCCCAGCCGGTGTAGCGGGAGTGAGGGCAGAGGTTCTCGGCACCTGAGCGGCAGTACCGGCACTCGCCGCACGTCCCCGCCAGCCAGGCGACGCCGACCCGGTCACCGGCCGTGAAGCCCTCCGTCCCCGGACCGGCCTCCGCGACGCGTCCGACGACCTCGTGCCCGGGCGTGCACCGCGGCCGGTGCGGTGCGAGATCCCCTTCGGCCAAATGGAGATCGGTACGGCACACACCGCAGGCGCGCACCTCGACCAGCAGCTCGCCGGGCCCTGGGCGTGGCCGTTGGCGCCGTATGCCGCGCAACGGGCCGGAGCCGACCGGACCCGGGTGTTCCACGACCCACGCGGCCATTGTTGTGGTGCCGGTGGTTGCGGCAACCATAGTGGTTCCTTCGGATCTGCTGTTTCTCCCCTTGTTTATTCTTTTCATTCTCGGCTGCGTACGGCACACTCGCATGGGGTCCGGTGGTCCTGTCGCCTCCGCTTCGCGAAGTTGCGCTTGTCCGGCGAGCGGTCACCCGGAGGCAGTGCGTCTGAGAGACTGGGGTGCGATGTCCAAAGCCCTCCTTACCCCAGGTTTCCGCCCGTTCGAGCATCTGAACACCCCCAAGCATGCGCTGTACCGGCGGATCATGCACGTGTTCACCGAGCACAAGCGGCGTTTCGTGGTGCACCTGCGCCCGGAGGACGTGGCGGACGCGTTGCGCGCGGAAGGGCCGGTTTCGACCGAGGAGGTGGAGGCCGCCCTTGAGGCGCTTGCGGGGTGGGGCAATCTGCGGTCCGATCCGGATACTTCGCGGGTCGGGACGGTGGAGGACTTCTACCGCCGCCGCCAGTTGTTCCAGCTCACCAGGGAGGGCGAGGCGGCCGAGCGTGCGCTGGAGGTGTACGAGGCCGAGACGGTGCGGCGCGGTGAGCTGCAGGCCGTGGCATTGGAGGACATCCGGCTGCGGCTGAAGGCGTTGCGGTCGCTTGCGGGGGAAACCGACCCGGATCCGGCGGTGGTCCACAGTGTACTGCTGGAATTGACTGGCCGCTTGGATTCACTGGCGGCCAACGCCAGTGCGTTCATGGGTGGGTTGCAGCGCACCATTGATTTGCAGGAGCTGGACGAGGAGGCGTTCTTCGCCTACAAGGACCGGTTGATTGCCTATCTGGAGCGGTTCGTCTCCGAGTTGGTGCAGAAGGCATACGACATCCGGCAGACCCTGGGTGCGCTTGCCCCGGAACGGGTGACGGCGCTGTTGTCGCTCGCTGCACACCGAGAGGCGGCCGATGCGGCGCCGGACGGTGAAAACGGTGAGGCGGGTCCGGCAGCGGCCAGGCTCGGTGAATGGCAGGATCGCTGGCGCGGGATCGAGGCGTGGTTCGCCGGTGACCGGCTGCATCCGAGCCAGTGCGAGCTGCTGCGTCGGCGGGCGAGCAAGGCCATCCCCGACTTGCTGGCCGCAATCCGGTTGTTGCAGGAGCGGCGTTCAGGACGCAGTGACCGATCGGCTGACTTCCGCACGCTCGCCCTGTGGTTTGCGCAAGCCCACGGGGACGAGGAAGCGCACCGGCTGTGGCGGGCGGCGTTCGGCCTGGGCACAGCCCGCCATCTGACCGGGCAGAGCGCCGATCTTGAGGCCGCTCCTGTGCCTGCGGGCACCAGCTGGCTGGACGCGCCGCCGGTGGAGGTGGCGGCGAGGCTGCGAGCCACCGGCCGGTACACCAAGCGCGGTGCGCCGTCGAAAGTCGCCGACCGCAGCGCCTCCCGCGATCTGCTCGCCGCGCAGATCGCCGCGGAGCGAGCCCAAACCGAGGCGGCCCGGCGCAGGCTCGCGACCGGGCGACCGGTGCGGCTCTCTAATCTCGGTGAGATAGGTGGAGCTGGTGAGATAGGTGAGTCCGGTGGCGAAACGGGCCTGGACAAGGAAGAGCTCGCGCTGTTCCTGCGGCTGCTGGGGGAGGCGCTCGCGGCGGGTCCGCCGGGCCCGGACGGGCGGATCGTGACGATGACCGCGGATGGGGCGTACGAGGTGACGCTCTCGCCGGTCCTCGGTGGGCCGGTGGTGGCATTGCAGACGAGGGAGGGCGTGATGTACGGGCCGGATCACGAGATCACCATCGTGGACCGGACAGTCCCGCCGCCGCTGCCCTTGTCGTCGTCCACGTCGCAGGCCGCCTCCGCTGCAACAGCCGACCGCGAAGCGCTGCCCGTGGAGGCTCCCCGATGAGCAGCACTGCCGCATCCCAAGTAACCGACGCCCTCGACCTCAAACGGGTTGCAGAGCGCCGCCGTGCGGTACGGGCTCTGCTGCGGCATCCGCTGCTCACTCCCGCGGGGCCGGACACGGAAGCGTACCGGCTGGCGCGTCGGCACGCAGGCTGGCTGGCGGACTGGTTCGCACGGGAAGCCGGCTGGTCGCTGCTGGCGGAACCAGCGGTGGTGCGGCTGCGTAAGACCTCAGGACAGTGGGCGGACGGCTCGCGCCCGGCGGTGGCCGCGGTCGGCGCCCGGATCCCGTTCAGTCGTCGCCGTTACGTCCTGACCTGCTTGGCGCTGGCCGTACTGGAGCGGTCCGAGTCACAGGTGACGCTGGGGCGCCTGGTGGAGCAGATCGCCGCCTGGGCCGCGGACGCCAGGCTGGCGGCGGCCGGGATCGTCTTCACTCTGGACAACCGCGAGGAGCGCGCCGATTTGGCCGCGGTCGCCCGCCTGCTGCTGGATATCGGTGTATTGGCGCGCGTCGCCGGCGATGAGCAGGCGTTTGTGAACGCCACCGGCGATGTGCTCTACGACGTGGACCGGGCCGTGCTCTCCTCGCTGCTGGTGGTACGCCGAGGGCCGTCGCTCGTCGACCCCCAGGGCACGGATCCGGTCGACGCGCGGATCGCAGCGGTGAGTGACGAGCCGGTGCCCGATACCGAGGACGCCCGCAACCGGCAGATCCGCCACCGCCTCTCCCGCCGCCTGCTGGACGACCCCGTCCTCTACTACGCCGACCTCGACCCGGACGAACAGGAGTACTTCGCCAGGCAGCGCGGCCCGATGTTGCGACGGCTCACCGAAGCGAGCGGCCTGACAGCGGAGGTACGGGCCGAAGGAGTCGCGCTGATAGACTCGGTCGGCGAGGCCACCGACATCGGCATGCCCGAAGAGGGCACCGATGGGCACGCCACGCTGCTGATCGCCGAGAAGCTGGCCGAGCGGCTGCGCCGACGCCCTGGTGAACCGATACGGGTCAGCGCGCTCCACCGGCAGGTCGCCAAGCTCGTCGACGAACACCGTGCGCACTGGCGCAAGAGCGCCACCGAGCCGGGCGCCGAGCGGGAGTTGACCGCCCTCGCCCTGCGCCGGCTGCGAGCCCTCGGCCTAGTCGAGCTGATCGAGACGGCAAAAGATGGTGAGGGGGAGGAAGCGGTCCGGCCGTTGCCGGCGCTCGCCAGGTTCAGTTACGCGCCCGCGAGGATCGTCGGTACCGGCGGCCGGGCGGCAGGCAAGGGAAGGGCAGCACGGAAGTGAGCGAGGCGCAGCAGAGGGCCGAGAGCCGGACGGCGCAGGCGGCCGGAGCGGACGATCGCCGTGCCACCCGGGCCGAGACCGAGGCCGCGGGCAAGCTGCCCCACCCGCTTACCGAGCGCTGGCAGCCGCTGCGCGTGGGCCTGGTCGACCTGTTCCACTACGACGCCCAGGAATTCTGGTTCCGCGACGGCCGGTTGCTGTGGCGGGGAAACAACGGCACGGGCAAATCCAAGGTGCTGGCGCTGACTTTGCCGTTCCTGTTCGACGGAGAGATCTCACCGCACCGGGTCGAGCCGGACGGCGACCCTCACAAGCGGATGGAGTGGAACTTGCTGCTCGGTGGCAAGTACGAGGAGCGCCTGGGCTACACCTGGATCGAATTCGGCCGCCTGGACGGAAACGGAACGGCCCGATTTCTCACCGCGGGCATCGCATTGAAGGCAGCAGCCGGGCGGGGGATCGCCGACCGGTGGTTCTTCACCACCGACCGGCGTATCGGTGAGGAGCTGTTCCTGCTCTCCAGAGGAGGCAACGCGCTCACCCGCGACCGCCTCACCGAGGCGATCGGCGAGCGCGGGCACGTGGTGCGTACTGCCGAGCAGTACCGCCGCCTGCTGGACGAGCACCTCTTCCACCTCGGCGTCGACCGCTACGCCGCACTGGTGGACCTGCTCATCCAGTTGCGCCAGCCCCAGCTGTCCAAACGTCCCGACGAGAAAGTCCTGTCCAAGGCGCTTTCCGATGCCCTCGCCCCGCTCGATCACGGGCTGCTCGCCGATGTCGCGGCTGGTTTCCACGACTTGGAGCAGCAGCGCGCCGAACTGGCCTCGCTGCGCGACAGCCGCACCCATGTCGGCCGTTTCCTCGACCGCTACGTCCGCTACGCGGCCACCGCCGCCCGTCGCCAAGCGCGTGAGCTGCGCGGCGCCCAGTCCTCGTACGAGGAGATGGGCCGCCGACTTGGCGCCGTAAGGCAGGAGTTGGAGGCCTCGCGCGCCGAGCACGACGCCGCCCAGGCGAGGCTGGGTGAGATCGAGGCCGAACAGCACGAGCTGCAGACGGTGCGCGAACAGCTCACCGAGCGGCCCGAACTACGTGACCTGGACCGGGCCGAGCGGGAAACCGAAGCCGCCGGGCGACGGCAGCGGCAGGCCGCCGAGCGCGCTGAGGCGGCCGAAGCCGAGCACGACCGGCGCGCGGCCCGGCTGGATGAGGCCCGGCGTCAGGCCGAAAGCGGACGGCAGGCGCTGGACGCGGCCTTGACCGCCGCCGAAGGCAGCGCCGCCGACGCAGGCATCACCGCAGCTCACGAGCGGGCCGCGGCCCCACTTCGGCCGCTCACCGAGCCGGCGGATCTCGCGGATCCCGCGGCCGTGGACACCGCCGACAACGAGGATGTCACGCTCTCCGGCGCCCGGCGCGCCCTGGCGACCGCGGCCGACGACCGTGAGTCGGCCGTCGGCCAACTCCAGGAACTGATCGGGCAGGCCGCACACGCCGCAGCCGAGGAAGCCGCTGCCCGCCGCCGACTCGCCGAACGCGAAGCCGACCGGGACGTCGCCGCCGACGCCGTCGCGGACGCCGAGTTGACAGTCGCCGCAGAAGGCGAACGCCTGGTGGAACGGTGGCGGCAGTACGCGGCCGACACCGACGCCTTCACCGTGCCGCAACCCGACGAGACGGGCCTGGCCGAGTGGACCGCAACGCTGGACGGCCCCGATCCGGCCCTCGCCGCGGCCCGCGAGGTCGCCGCCGCAGCCCAGTCGGCGCTCGCCGCCCAACAGGCCGACGCCCGTACCGCGCTAACCGCAGCCCGAGAGGCGGTACGGGGTCTTGAGGAGGAGCAGACGGCGCTGCGCGCGGGTGTGGTACGCGGCCCCGCCCCCGCGCACACCCGCGCCGAAGGGATACGCGACGGCCGCCCCGGCACGCCACTGTGGCGCGCGGTGGACTTCGCCGAGCACATCCCCGCCGACCAGCGGGCCGCACTCGAAGCAGCCCTGGAAGCCGCCGGATTGCTGGACGCCTGGCTCACCCCGGACGGCGCTCTGCTCACCCCCGGCACACACGACACCGTGGCCCTGCCCGGCGCCCCGGCCCCCCGCAGCCTCGCCGAGGTGCTGCGCCCCGCTCTCGACCACGACGACGAACAGGCTGCCCGGCTCGATGACCAAGCGGTGACCGCCGTACTCACCGCCGTCGAACTCGCCGACACCGCTCCCGCCGACGGCCACCCAGCCTGTGTCGGACTCGACGGCAGCTTCCGACTGGGCACCCTGCACGGGCACTGGGCGAAGCCCGCCGCCGAGTACCTCGGAGCAGGCGCCCGCGAGGAGGCCCGGCGCCGCCGCCTAGCCGAACTCGACACGGAACTCGACCAGGCCCGGCAAGCGGTCACCACCGCCGAAGCCGCCGCCCAGCAGGCAGGCCAGGCCCTGCGCGAACTGACCCGGCAGGCGAACGCCCACCCTTCGGACCAGCCGCTGCGCGACGCCCACGCGGCGTCAGCCGCCGCCCGCGCCGACTTGGCCCGTCGCGCGACGGAAGTCGACCGCGCCCGGCCCATCGTCGAACGGGCGGTCCAGGCGGCGCTCGCCGCCGCCCGTATCCGCGACGAGTCCGCCGCCGACCTCGGCCTGCCAACCCACGAGGCCCGCCTGGCCGCGGTCCGCGCCGCGCTCGGCCGCTACCGCACTGCCTGCGCCGACTTGCTCGCTGCCACCCGTCGCCACATCGACCTGCTGCGCACCGCGGCGTCCTGGGCGACGGAAGCCGCCGCCGCCCGTATCGCCCTGGAAGAGACCGCACAGGCCCGGCAAGAGGCCGACACCGAGCACCGCGAAGCCCGGGCGAGGCTGAACACCCTGCGCGAAAGCGTCGGTGACACCGTCGAAGAGCTCAAGAAGAAGCTGGCCGAAACCCGCGCCGCCCTGGAGCGGCTCTCCGGCGAGCGGAAGGCGACCACCAGCGCCCTGAGCGACGCCATCCGCCGCACCGGCCAGGCCGAAGGCCGCGAACAGCAGATCAAGGACGACCAGGCGGAGCAACAGCACCGCCGTGACGGAGCCGTCGCCGCCTTCCGCCGCTTCACCGCCACCGGGCTGCTCACCGTCGCCCTGCCCAAGCTGGACGTACCCGATCCCGAAGAGGAGTGGGCCACCGACCCCGCAGTACGCCTCGCCCGCCGGGCCGAGGCCGAGCTCACCGACACCGACGACAGCGACACGGCATGGAGGCGGGTCCAAGACGACATCACCCGCCGCTTCTCCGAACTCGCCGAAGCCCTCACCCGCCACGGCCACCAGGCCCACGCCGAGCTGCGCGAGGACCGCTACGTTGTCACTGTCGTCTACACCGGCCGCGACCGCACTCCCGGCGAACTCGCCGCCCTGCTCGCCGAGGAGATCGACCGCCGCGAGGTGGAACTGACCGCCCGCGAACAGCAGGTGCTCGAAGAACACCTGGTCGGCGACGTCGCCGGACGCCTGCAGGAGCTGATCGCCGAGGCTGAGACCCAAGTCGGCTGGATGAACGACGAACTCGCCGAACGCCCCACCTCCACCGGCATGCGGCTGCGGCTGCGCTGGGACCCCGACCCGCAGGGCCCGGAAGGACTGGCACAGGCCCGCGCCCGACTGCTGCGCCAGAACGCCGAATTGTGGTCGGCCGCCGACCGCAAGGCCGTCAGCGACTTCCTGCAACGTCAGATCGAACGCGAACGCACCGACGACCCTCAGGGCACCTGGAGCGACCACCTCAGCCGCGCACTGGACTACCGCGCCTGGCACTGCTTCGCCATTGAGCGCTACCAGGACGGTCGTTGGCGTTCGGCGACCGGACCGGCCTCCGGCGGCGAGCGCGTGCTGACAGTCTCCCTGCCGCTGTTCGCCGCCGCCTCCGCGCACTACCGTTCAGCACACCCGCACGCACCCCGCCTGGTGCTGCTGGATGAGGCGTTCGCCGGAGTCGACGACGATGCTCGCGCCAAGTGCCTTGGTCTGCTCGCCCAATTCGACTTGGACGTTGCCATGACCTCCGAACGCGAGTGGGGCTTCTACGCCACCGTCCCCGGCATCGCCACCCACCAACTTGTCCGCCGAGATGGCATCGACGCTGTCCATGTGAGCGTATGGGAGTGGGACGGAGCTGTACCGCGCCAGATCACCCGCCCACCCGCACGTCTCACCCCGCCCGCACCCGGTACGCCGCCCACGCCCGCCCCCGAAGCACAGCTTGACGAAATCCTGTTCTGAGATGCGCAGCTACGTCCCCCTCGACGCCGACCGGATCCGCCGCACCCTCGGCGGCGAGGACCTGGCCTGGCTGGTGGAGCGGCTGAGCCGCCGCATCCAGCAGGGCAGACCGCTCACCGGAACCGTCTCCCTCTCCCGCCCCACCCCCGGGCAGCGCCGCGCGGTCGAAGGGCTGTTGGGGCGCCCGCCGGGCCGAGGCAGCGCTCTGACGGTACGGCTGGAGGAACTCGACGAGGAGCTCCAGGACGCCGAACTCGCCCCCGACCTGCGCGCCGCCGTGGAAGTCCTCACCGGACCGCTGCGCGACCTCGCTGACGAGCGCGCGAGCGAACAGCGGCGCAAGGACGCCTGCCTGGACGCCCTGCGCTCGGGCTCCCACGCGGGCACCGACTGGTACGAGAACTGGGTCGAGGCACTGACCGCGGACGGCACCCTCACCCGACTCGCCCGCCGCGGCGACCACCACCTAGCCGGCCAGGCCGCAGCCGTGCTCGGCCGACTGCCCGCCGACGGCCTGCTCCCGCTGCCCGTTCTGGCCGAACGCGCAGTCGGTGACACCAAAGCACTCAGCGGCACCCCGCTCGCCCGCCTTGTGCTGCGTGCCCTGGCGGCGCGGGCCGGGCGGGCCACCCCGCCGCGCGGCCGGATCGCCGAGCGTGAGGTGTGGGAGAGCGCCGGGGTCGTCGTCGACGACCTGGCCAGCCAGGTCCTGGTGCTGGGCGTCACCGCCCGCGAGGACCACATCATCGCCGACTGGCTGCGCGACGCCTCCGAGTTCGGCATCCCCTTCCGCCTCACCCTGCACCAGCTCACCGCCGACCCGGTCACCGTGAAGACGCCCGAGCTGTACGTGTGCGAGAATCCCGCGGTGCTGCGCACCGCCGCTTCCGAACTCGGCGGGGACAGCGCCCCATTGGTGTGCACCGAGGGCATTGCGTCCGCGGCCTGTCTGCGCCTGCTGGAGGCCGCCGCCCGCGCGGGCACCCGCCTGCACTGGCGCGGCGACTTCGACTGGACCGGCGTACGCACCACCGCGGACGCCCTCACCCGCTTCGGCGCCAGCCCTTGGCGGATGTCCGCCGACGACTACCTCACCGCCCTCGCTGCCGGTGACGCCGAACCTCTGCGCGGGACACCGGCGCCCACCCCCTGGGATCCCGTCCTGGCTGACCACCTGACGGCATCCGGCCAGGCCGTCATGGAAGAACGCCTGCTGCCCGCGCTGCTGGAGGACCTGGAGCGCGGCCCGAGCCGCAGCTGAACATAGGCGGTCCATCATCTAAGGTAGATGTAATCTACGTAATATTCGATCTACCATTTCGTCCAGGTGATGCCGATGGAGTTCAAGGGGAGGGCAGCCGACCTCGACCTCTTGGCTCGGCAGCTGGAGACGGTGGCCAACGGTCAGGGTGCCACGCGAGGGCAGGCCGTGATCATGACGGGGCGGCGCCGGGTGGGGAAGTCCCGCTTGGTGCAGGAGTTTTGTGACAGATCCGGGCTTCCCTATGTTGTATTCCAGGCGACTCGGGGCCGTAACGCCGTAGCCGAGCGGTCGGATTTCACCGCGACGCTCGCACAATCTGCCCTGCCGGGAAGGGAGTTGATGGCCGGGGTTCAGACTTCGGACTGGAATCAGGCACTGCGCTCCCTGGCGGTCGCCGCCCCCGATGACGCTCCGAGTATCGCGGTGATCGACGAGGTGCCCTGGCTGGTGGAGCAGGACCGGGAATTCGAGGGTGCGCTGCAGACCGTCTGGGACCGCCACCTGTCGGCCAAGCCGATCCTGCTGATCCTGGTCGGCAGTGACATGTCGGTGATGGAGGCGCTGCAGTCCTATGGCAGTCCATTCTTCGGTCGAGCGGCGAAGATGACCGTCCAGCCGCTGCACCTTGCCGATGTCCAGGCCATGACCGCGTTGGATGCGGCGGACGCCGTGGACGCGCTGTTGATCACGGGAGGCTTTCCGGAGATCGTCCAGTCATGGCGTCCCGGGATGAGCCGTACAGACTTCCTGCAAGAAGCAGTGGCCAACCCGCTGTCGCCGCTGCTGGCGGCGGGAGAGCTGTCGCTGTTGGGTGAGTTTCCTGAGGCGTCGCACGCGCGGGCGGTGCTGGAGGCGGTCGGCAGCGGCGAGCGGACCTTCACCGCCATCGCCGCGCAAGCCGGGGGCGCCAGTGCGCTGCCTTCGGGCACCCTCTCCCCGCTGCTCAACACCCTGCTGAACAAACGGGTGCTGGCAGCTGATCTCCCGCTGTCCACCAAGGCGGACAGCAAGAACAAACGCTATCGGATCGCCGACCCGTATCTGCGGTTCTGGCTGGCCTTTCTGCAGCGGGGGATTCCGCTCATTGAGCGCGGTCGTGGCGATCTGGCACTGGCGCGCATCGAGCGTTCGTGGACTACCTGGCGGGGGCGCGCGGTCGAGCCGGTCATCCGTGAGTCGCTGCTGCGGCTACTGCCCGATGAGAGGTGGCCTGAGACGGAGGCGGTCGGCGGATGGTGGAATCGGCAGAACAATCCCGAGGTCGACTTGATCGGCGCGGATCGCGAACCCATCGCCGACCGGGTGCATTTCATCGGCTCGGTCAAGTGGCTTCAAGCCCAGCCCTTCGGCCCGCGTGAATACGAGGCACTGGTCCGCGACAAGCTCGCCGTGCCCGGTGCCGAACCAGCAACCCCGCTCGTCGCCGTGTCCCGCTGCGGAGTCACCCACGGCCTCCCGTTGGCGGCGCACTGGGGCCCCGAGGACCTGCTCCGGGCCTGGCGGTAGCTACCGTACAACTGTCTGGATCTCCTGGACGGTCATGGGCGTCGTCCTGCCAAACGTGCCGTCGGGCAGGTTGCCGCCGGTCCCGCCGGAGCCTGTCCAGCTGATTTTCCAGGTGAGAGTCACCTTGAGCGGGTACGGGCTGCCGCCCGTCGTGGCGTGCGGGTATGTGAGGCCGCATGGCGGGATGTTGTTGCCGTCGGCCGGCTGGTACGGGGTGCCGATGCTGCCGTCCGGATTGATCGGGCAGTCTCCGGAGGCCGGGTAGACGGTGGCGTCCGGTGTTCCGGGGTCGATGTGCAGGGCGACGGGGGTCGCGGTGGTGGTGGCCCAGATGCCGATCGTGGGGACGGAGGCGGTGACGGACATCGGCTTGAGGGTGGTCTTGTCCAGCCAGACCCATGTGTTGAGGTTGACGGTCTGCTTACCGGAAGGGCTCAGGCTGACCGGGATGGCGGGCACGCGAAGTTGCGCGTATGCAAGGGCCGAGAGTACGCGCGGATTCACCGCGTTCGGTTCCGTCGGCTGCTGTTTCGTGTCGGCCCAAAACGCGTAGTCGTCCCAGCAGTTGGTGGTATCACCCTTGGCGTTGGGGTCCGAGTTGAACTCGGGAGTCCACCAATATCCCTGACCGGTCTTGTCAAGGTTCCAGTTCGTGTAGGGGTGGCCGTTCTGGAAGCGGTCGTACATCTGCTTCACGAATGACGGGACGCTGACGTACGGGAGTCGCTGCTTTGTCCACAGATCCTTGAATTGCGCAGGTGTATAGGTCGGTGCGAACCAGCAGGCAGGAGGAGTCCAGTTGGTGACGGGAGTCACCGGTCCTGTGGAGCTGCCCTTGCCGTTCTTCGACTGGTCGAAGACGATCGCCCCGACCTGGGCGGAGATCATGCCGTCGTGGGCGTTTCCGGAGGCGGATGTCTGGGGCGGTTGAGGCTGTGCTGGCAGCTCGTCATCACCTCCCCAGCCGGTGGCATACGCAGCATTCGGCGCAAGAATCATTGCTGCTGCAGTTGCCACGATACTCAGACAGCGTTTCATCACGACTCGCACTGTGTAGCTCCCCGTTGCGTGTTAACGAAGGCCGTCTGCCAGACACCTGCGGCATTTTGCTTGAGCCCCGTGATGTGCCAGACATAGGAATTCTTGTCGACCGGCGTCGTCATGACTTTACCTGTTTTGCGCACTTTGGTGAACCATTTGCTCTCGTCAGAGCAGTAGTTGAGCGTCGCGGTGTCGTTGCGAACCGTGATGTCCGGAGCGTAGTAGCGATCGGTGCCGGTAATCGAGTACCCGTGCTGCACATCCCGCTCAACAGACTGATACGCGGAAGCTTGGGCGAGCGGTGCTGAGTAGTAGAGGAGTGCGGGCAAGCGCGGGTTCCCTTCAGCCTTAGCCTCGTCCAGAGCCATGACGCGTTGCGCCGCGTCCGACCAGATCGCGTCCTTTGTCGGGTCTCCCGTGGACGTGTCCTCGAATACGTCGTGGACATCGGCCGGCAGTGTGATCTTCGGGCGGTGGGCCGCGTCTGCCACTGACGCGCTCGGCGACGGTGCGGGGCCCGTTTGAGCGCCTTTGATCGTGTCAGACGGCTTCGCGTCATTGCCGCACGCACTGAGCAGCAAGGTGGCCACGCCCACAAGGACGGTGGCGGTGAGCGTGATCCGGGCACGCATGGTCAAAAGCTCCCGTTCGGTCGGCGGGCAGAGCGCAACAGCCCGGTCGACTGACCATGAGCACGTCCCCCCGTTTCATATGCTATTGATATTATCAACGGATCGGGGGTGCTCCAAGCGGGGTCATCCCATCACGGAGGCCGGACGGGCGCGCGACGACCGCAGGCAGTCCGTACCCGTTCCGCCTGCGCCACAGTCACCTGGAAGATTAGCCGGACCGGCACCGGCAGAGCCGGCGAGAACCCTCAAACGGGACGTTCGGGACGACGACGCCGCTGACCGTCCAGGAAGTTCAGACGGCCGTGCGTTGACGGCAACGGCCTGCGCGCGGCGCGCCCACCTCGCCGGAGTTGAGACGGGATCGCCACGGGATCGCCAGCGGGTCGTGCTGGGTCATAGCGATCGAGGCTGAAGTGCGCAAGAGTAGCAGCGCGGATTCCTGGGAGAGCAATTTCGGTCTAATGTTGGAGGTTGAGGCCAAGCGCGACGGTGGTACGAGGGGATGTAGTGGCGGATCTTGTCCTGTCGGATGCGGCTCTCCAGTCGCTGAAGGGGGTACTTTCGGGGGCTTTGACGGTTCTTGAGGCGGTGCAGCGGTCGTTGGGCAAGGCGGATCCAGCCGCGGTGGGGGCGGATGCGGTGGTGGATGCGGAGAGTTCCTATGCTGCTGGGCGGGCGGCTGATCTGACCGTCGTGGGCGTAGGTATCTTCCTGCTCAAAGACCAGGTCGACAAGGTCGGGCAGCACATGGGTGATACGGATCGGCGACTCGGGTCGAGCAGCCCGCACTTCGAGTAGGGGGACATCGCTGTGTCAGGGAGCTCGTATCCGACTCTGGGGTTCGATCCATGTCCGGGGGACCCGGGCGGGGTGGAGCAGTTGGCATCGCAGTGGCAGGACGCGGCGATGCTGATGATCGAGGCGGCGTTGAAGTTGGACCAGACCGACGCGGAGCAGGACAGCTGGCAGGGGAGGGCTGCGGATGCGTTCCGCTCGGCGTTGAACACGCATCGAACCACGATCGGCAAGCTGCGGGCCTCGTACGAGGACAATGCAGACACGCTGAACCGGTGGGCCGGGCAGCTTCGGGGGTTGCAGGAGCTGGCACGGACTCTGGAGCGGCGGGCTTCGCAGGCGGAGGACGAGATACACGCCGGCATCCTCAAGGAGGCCCACGGGATGCCGCTCTCACCTGCTGACCAGCGGACGCTGGACGGCCACCAGTCCGATTTCGCCAGCGCGCAGCAGCAGGCCGAGCAGCTTCACCAGGACTATCTCCAGGCTGCCCGACTCATTGCCCACAAGATTGACGGCGCCCTCAATCTGCCCTCTGGCAACCGGGGCTGGTACGGGCAGTCGTTGGACCAGCAGCAGGAGACCGCCCTGCTGGGGGCCGAGGAGCACCGGAAGGGTGGTGCGGTCCCGGAGGATGAGGAAGAGCGGCTGCTGTGGTGGCAGCAACTCCCCGCCCAGATGCAACAGCAGCTCATCCAGCAGGAACCGCAAGACATCGGAAACGCGAACGGACTCCCTGCGCAGGCGAGAAGCGACGCCAACATGATCCAGCTCAATCAGGCTCTGCAAGATGCTAAGAGCAGGAATGATAAGGCACGGATAACAGCGTTGCAGCAGATCATGGAAGCGATGACAAACTCTAAAGACACTCATCATCGGACTCCGATGTTTCTTCTGGGCTTCAGCCAAGAAGGAAACGGCCGCGCCATCGTGTGCTATGGAAACCCTGACGCTGCAACGAACACTGCTGTTTATGTTCCTGGTACCGGTACATCGTTGGATGATATGCAAGGTGATATCGGGCGAGCGTGCACGATGTTCGACTCTTCTAATCGAGAGTCACCAGGTACGACGGCCTCGATGGTATGGCTTGGCTACACTGCTCCGCAGTGGCTCACTGGACCAGCCGAAGGGCGCTATGCGGATATGGGTGCTCCGCAGTTGGCCGATTTTGTAAACAGTCTTTCCTTGACTCACCAAGGGTCATCGCATGTGACGGTGATTGGCCACAGTTATGGTTCGACGGTGGTGGGAGCGGCGCTGGGGCATTACGGAATGCACGCCGATGATGCTGTCTTCGTAGGTAGTCCCGGAGTCACGGTGGACCATGCAGCTGACCTGCATATGGATCCTTCTCATGTCTGGGCGGGACACATGCAGAATGACGTGGTGCCTAGCTCTTCTCTGCCTGCCAGTGCTGATCCGGCTAAGTACCTCGATGACTACTCTGAGCGGTACGGAACGGATCCGGTCTCCAGGGAGTTCGGCGGCCGGGCTTTCGCGAGTGGTTATGGGCAAGGCGACCCGGCGAGTTCGCATAGCGACTACTGGAATGCTGGATCGCTCTCTCTGTCCAACATGACACACATCGTAACGGGGAACTATGAATTCGTCAGTGCGCCATCGAATATGGAACGTGATGGAAACGAGTCGACCAATCCCATTGGATACATGCTTCAATATCCAGGGTGGGAGATCACAAATGGGGCGCATCATTTTGGTGGAACCTTCGGTGATGAGATGCAGCATGCAGGCCAGGCAATAAGCCAGACTGGTCACGGTGTCGGTGCCGATATCGGTGCGCTATTCGATGTGGCCACAGGTGACCCTGTCGGTGCTGCCGATCAGGTCGGCGATGCTGAGCATGATGAAAGGGGAGTCATCAGCGATACTGGCCATATGTTGACCGATCCTTTTGAGGGAAGCTGATAAATGTCTTTGACTTGGCACCCGGACCCGCGTCCTCCCAGCATAAAAAAACGGATCGTGATAGTTCTATGTATTTTCACTGCAGCCATCTTGATTCCTGGAGCCCTGGTGGTGCTGCACTACGAAAACTTCATCGTTACCACTGGACCATCTCGCAAGGAAGTCATGCAAACGGCGGAGAGGATCATAAATTCCAATGTTCCTAGTCTTCCTGGAAGTCCAGTTCTAGGGCGCAAGGCGGCCTACTATGACCCGTGCGGGCATCAAGATGGAATCCAACCGCTGTCGGCCGTTGCTGGCGCCACCGTTCGAATCTCCGGTATTCCAGCCTCGCAACATTCTTATTTCGAGAAAGCATTGGCTGACCGGATCGCCCATGATCTGAATATGCTGCCTAAAGACCAGAATTGGCAAGAATTCGTCATTTGGGATTCCGGAAAATCGACGAATGGAGAGGTAGACGTGGGAACCAGCTGCACTCCCATCGCTCGCTGGCCGTAGGCCCCTTCTTTGCTCTCCGTCCGGCTGGCTCCCCCTGCGGCCGGGTGGGTACAAGGCCCGCATCGTTCTCACTCAATCCAGGGTGATGTGGGCCTTGCTGGGCTGGGGTGAACGTCATCCACCCCAGCCGACCCCGCGGTTTATAGCAAGTGGTCCGCTTTGCCCGCCTTCACGTCCCGGATCAGCGTGCGCAGGGCTTCTATTGAGTCGGTCACGTATCGGTCTTCTTCACCGCTGACGGCGATGTAGGCGTTACCTTCGCCGTCGGTGCCGACTCGGAAGCAGCTGCTGGCTTCCGCGCAGAAAGGAGCTTCCCAGGTGATGTCGGGCATGCGGTCTCCTAGAGCTGACGAGCGATGGTGTGGATGAAGTCCCGAGATTTCCCGGGGGGCAGTGCAACCCCGTCCGCCCAGTGGAGGTGCGCCCGGTATTTGGCGAGTCGGGCCTCGGCGTGGGTGAACTCCGGCCCATGCGCGGAGTCCAGTTCCACGGTATCGAGTTGAGAAACGACACCTTCAGCATAGATGAGGGCATGGCCTGCCCCCGGGAAGCCTTCACAGTCGACAGGGATGATGCGCACCGTGATGTGTTCGCGTTCCGACACGGCGCAGAGGTGGTTGAGTTGGGCTTGGGTGACCTTACGGCCACCGAACTGCATGCGCAGTGCCGCCTCGTGAACGTAACCGATATAGGGGCGGCTCATCTCCTCATCGACTACGCGCTGCCGCTCCATGCGGTAGTTCACGCGTAGCTCGATTTCCAACCGGGACATCGGTGGAATCCCGGCGTTGCACACGGCCCGAGCGTAGTCCTCGGTTTGGAGCAGGGCCGGAAAGTGAACGGTCTGAAAGGTCAGAAGCCGCTTGGCGTGCCACTCCAGTTCGGCGATGTCGAGCAAACCCTGTGGGAGGGTGCCCCGGTACTGCTCCCACCAGCCGCGTTCTCTGCCGTCCGCCATCGCCACCAGGGCCTCGATGTAGGGAGGATCGGAACATGCGTAGTTGCTCGCCAGTGTACGTACGCGGTCCGGGTTGATGGTGCGGGTACCGGACTCCATGTTGGAGATCCTCGTACGGTCCATGCCCAATAGACCAGCTGCGTAGTCGGTGCTGACCTCTGCGGCAACTCGGAGTTTGCGTAGTTCAGCGCCAAGTCGCTTCTGGCGCTCGGTGGGGGTGTGTCGTGTCGGCATGGGGTCCCTTCTGAGGAGCTCGTCTCAGTCTGTCGTGACAGGTCGTCTCCAGTCCAACTCGATGGGGGTAATTGCACCTGTGCATCTGGCGGTTTGCACCTCCGTGCGCTAGCTTCAAGTTACGCGCAAGCTACACACCGCAACCGTCGGAAGTGCACCGCGTGAGCGTGCCTGCCTGCCCTGGGGCGGGGGCGTTCGCGTCCAGGGAGGCAGGCCACCGGCGCGGCCGGGAGCGCGTACGTACCGCGTGTGACATGTGCACATATCCAACGACCCCATGCCATCGAGGTGTTCAGCCATGCCCGTCATCCCGTTTCCGCCGTCGTTGCCGTCGTCGTCCGCGCAGCCGGGGCGCGCAGCGATGCAGCCGCGCGTGCCGACCATCCCCTCTCACTGGATGTTCCCCGCCGATCCTGCCTCCGTATGCCGTGCCCGACGGGCCGTCACAGAAGCGCTGCCCGTCGGCAGTAGCGCGCAACTGACGGACGATATCGGCCTATTGGCCTCAGAACTCGTCACCAATGCCCTGCGGCACGGAACCTGTCCCGGCGAAGAGCAGCTGGTCGAGCTGACCTTCTGGCCTGTCGATGGCCACTACTGGCTGGCGGTGTCCGACCCGGGAGGCGGACGGCCCGCCGTCAGGGCGTCCGACCCTGACGCTTGCGGTGGCAGGGGGCTGATCCTGGTGGACGCGGTCTCCGCCGCCTGGGCAGTCGTGCCGCGCCATCCCTGCGGGAAATCCGTTGTCGCCGGGATCCGGTTGCACGGTGGGTGGGGCAGCTATCCGGCAGGGGCACCCCGGGTACGCCAGCCCGGCCCGGAGCGGGTCAGCGCAGTGCGCCGGCCTGGCCGTGCAGTTGTGCGCGGTTCGCGGCGGCTGTGCCGTGCGCCCGGCCCTCCCGGTCTCGTGCGTTCATCTGGCGGAGCTTGTAGGACACCTCGGTGAACCATTCGTCCATCTAGTCGTCGACTGCCTGGGTGCGGGAGGCCGGCACGGGTAGCAGCTCCGGCCCCTTGTCTTTGCCGGCTGCCTTGGTGACCTGCTCGGTGGCCTGGTTCGGGCGTGGCAATAGCCGTCAAGTGAGCGTAGTGGGAGCAGCCGCCCGCTTGCCTCGCTGCCCAGGAGATGCACCTGCGACTTGGAGAGGACCTCGACCGGTGGGGTCATCCTGGACAGCGCTGCAGAAAGCGCTAAAACAGCGCTACCATGCATGCATGGCTACTGTGCAGATCAGAAACCTCAAGGACGAGGCATACGCCATACTGCGCCGGCGTGCGGAGGAATCGGGACGGTCCCTCCAGGAGTACCTCCGGATCCGGCTTGAGGAAGAGGCGGCTCAGCCAACGATCGAAGAAGTGTTGGCCGAAGCGCGGGCGAGTCTGTCAAGCAGCGTGTCGATGGAGGACATCCTCGCCGTGCAGAGGGAAGGACACGGCGAGTGATCGTCGTCGACAATTCGGTTCTGGTCGCGGCCCTCGTGGACCAAGGAGCCACGGGCAAGGCGTGTGCGGCTCGTCTTTCGGGAGAAAGTCTCACCGCTCCCGCGCTCATCGACATCGAGGCTGCGCACGCTATTCGAGGTCTTCTGCTCGGCGGGAAGATCTGTGCAGCTGATGCCGATCGGGCACTGCGCCTCCTGCCCTCGTTGCCTATCCGCCGGACGATGCATGGGGACCTCCTTCCTCGTGTGTGGGAACTGCGAGGTAATTTCACTGCTTATGACGCGGTGTATGTGGCACTGGCCGAGCACTTGGAGATCCCGTTGGTCACGGGTGACGCAAAACTCCAACGCGGTTCAGGAGCGCGCTGTGCCATCGAGGTGATTCAGTGATGACTGGCGCTAGGGGCGAGCGGCGGTCAGGAGAGAGCCGGTAAGCCAGACACGTTGGGGCCATTCCCTGAGCAGCGAGCTACCGTACAACCGTCTGGATCTCCTGGACGGTCATGGGCGTCGTCCTGCCAAACGTGCCGTCGGGCAGGTTGCCGCTGGCCCCGCCGGAGCCTGTCCAGCTGATTTTCCAGGTGAGAGTCACCTTGAGTGGGTACGGGCTGCCGCCTGTCGTGGCGTGTAGGTATGTGAGGCCGCACGGCGGGATGTTGTTGCCGTCGGCCGGCTGGTACGGGGTGCCGATGCTGCCGTCCGAGTTGATT
Organism: Streptomycetaceae bacterium; assembly: GCA_019243445.1. Taxonomy (GTDB): domain Bacteria; phylum Actinomycetota; class Actinomycetes; order Streptomycetales; family Streptomycetaceae; genus Streptantibioticus_B. Next base: position 32,509 of record JAFAUH010000359.1, read on the forward strand.
GGGCAGGTGCCTGAGGCTGGGTAGCCGGTGGCGTCCGGCGTTCCGGGAAGGTTATTCAAAACCCCGTGGTGATCTTGTCGGCGTGATCGCAGGAGATGGGATTGGCCCCCTCGGCGTAGCGTGCGAGGTGTCGAAACCGGCACGAGCGCGCGGGGGGACCGATGCACTTCCACCGTACAACCGGCTTGAGTCCACATCAGCTCGACGTTCTGGTGTCCCGTATCATCCGGAAGATCCCCGACTGGGACAAGCAGACCGGCCGACCGCACGCGCCACCCCTGCGGGAAGTCCGTCGTCGCCGGGATCCGACTGCGCGGTGGGTGACGGAGAGTGACGCAGCTGCCCGGCGTATGTCAGCGCAGTGCGCCGGCCTGGCCGTGCAGTTGTGCGCGGTTCGCGGCGGCTGTGCCGTGTGCCCAGCCCTCCCGGTCCCGTGCGTTCATCTGGCGGAAGTTGTAGGACACCTCGATGAACCATTCGTCCATCTGGTCGTCGACTGCCTGGGCGCGGGAGGCCAGCACGGGTAGCAGCTCCGGCCCCTTGTCTTTGCTGGCTGCCTTGGTGGCCTGCTCGGTGACCTGGTTCAGCCGCTGCGCGATCCGGATGGCATAGGCCGACAAGAAGGACTGCCGGTAGGAGCGGGTGCGCGAGGCACCGTCTTTGTAGGTTCGGGTTCCGGCCGCCTGGAGCGCTGACTGCGCCTGCACCAGCAGCGAGGTGTACAGCAGCTCCACCGCCCGTGCGTCGGCGGTGAAGCCGACCACGGTGGAAAAACCCAGATGCCTTGACCATATGGTGCGGCAGCGGTTGGCCTCCGCCACCGCCTGCAGCAGGTGCACTTTCGGTTCCTCGTACGGGGCGTCTACCGAGAGCCGCAGGCCCCCCGGCACTTGCTGGGTGCCCTGCTTGGCGTCGAGCAGCGCCGCGTCGATGCTGTGCTGGGCCATCAGCTGCTGCGCTTTGGCGGTGAGCGCCTCTGCTTCCTCGGGGAATTCGGTGGACTCGGCCTTCGCCAGCAGTCCGCGGACCTTGACCAGTACCGGTGTCTCCGTGCCGCTGCCACGGGAAGCCGTGCCGGAGCCGGAGCCGGGGCCGGTCTCGCCCGGGGTCGGCATCAGCTGCGGAATCTCCGGGAGCCCGCACAGCAGGTCCAGCAGCTCCACCAGCGCCTGCCCCAGTGCGATCTGCTCGCACTTCTCGCGGGCGGCGGCACCTTCCAGATATGCGTCGTCGTCGTCCCACCACACCTCGGCCGATACGGCGGTCAGTTGGGCCGACCAGCGTTCGTCCAATTTCACAGCCGGGTATGCACGGTGTTCGGCGGCGATGAGATCGGCGGCGAGCCGCCCGTGCCGTGCCTTGAACTCACGTCGCGCGATACGCACCACATCAGCGGGCTGCCAGCCCCGGCGCCACACCGCGCATAGCACCGCACTGCCCGCTGCCAGCACTGCGCGGCCCATGCCGGCCTTGGTGAACAGAGCGGCGGCTTGTCCCACCGCGGCCTGGCGGCGTGCGGTGTCTTCCGGAGGAATGGCGCACACCTTGGCCATCGCCTCGTCCAGGAGTTCGGCGACGCTCCGCGGGCCACGCGAACGCGGTATGAATGTCCCGCCCATCGGGCAGAACGGGTCGCCGCACGGGCAACCGCCAGTCCCGAAGTCCTGCTTCTGCTCCGCCTGGATCCGCTGCCGTGCGTCGCGCTGCTTTTTCTTGGCGCGCCGTCGCTCCTGGTTGCGCTTGCCCATAGCCTTTGCCTCGTGCTCTTGATGCTGTCACCAACGTGTCGCTTCTCTACCGAGCGTAGTGGAAGCCGCTGCCCGCCTGCCCCGCTGCTCAGGGAATGCGCCTACGACCTGGGGAGGACCTCGGCCGGTGGGGCGAGCTTGTTCAGGTCGAGGCTGATCTCGAAGGGTACTGGGCGCTGGAGCGAGCCCCTGAAGATGCCGGCGGGCGCGTAGCAGCAGGTCGGCTCGTCCAGCTCGTAGACGTGCACGACGGGTGCCCTGTCTTCGTCCTCGACGCACCAGTAGTGCGGGATTCCCGCCTCGGCGTACTTGCGCAGCTTGACCGTCCGATCGCGGTGGGCGGACTCCGGTGAGACGACTTCGATGACGAGCTGGACGTCCTTTGGTGCGTACCACGTGCGATCGGGGTCGTAGGGGGCCGTGGTCACCAGAAGGTCCGGCACTGGGCGATTGCGTGCGTCGAGGCGGATCGTCATCTCCCGCTCGACCTCGATGCCGTTGGGTGCCTGCTCCATGAGAGCTGCGGTCAGGGTGGTGGCGAGGCGGCCATGCCAGGACCGCTGCGGCGACCTCATAAAGACGAGGGCTCCGTCGATGAGCTCGGTGTGGCGAGGCGCCTCGGGGAGACGGTCGAGATCCTCCGCGAACCAGCCTTCCGCGCGCGGCGGGCGCATCCGGTCGGGCAGTGCGGTCATGGCTCAACGGTAGCGACTCGGGCGGATCCGAGCCACGAGCGCTGAAACAGCATGGTTGCCTACCAGATCGACGATGGCCGACTGATCATTCCCGTCATCAAGATCGGCAATCGGCGAGATGTCTACCGGAATCTTTAAATAATTTTGGACGATCAGGGCTCTCCGGCATGTTCGCCCGTCGCCAGGGCGTAGGAGTCGGGGACGTTGCGGATGGCGGGTGGGAATTTCCGCTCCAAGCCGAGCAGTTGCCTGACGACGTACTCAGCGGACATCAGCGCCCCCTCCTGCCATGCGGGCAACGAAGAGACCTGGTCGCCGATGACGTGGAACCGGCCCTCAGGGGCGAGCAGGGTGCTGTAGGCGCCGAGATGTTCCGAGTTGTGGGGGTTCCAGAAAGCCCAGCCGCCCGCCTGATGGGGCACTTTGTGCCAGGCGATGGAGACGCCCGTCTCGTCGGGGACGAGGGAGCGGTCGGCGAATTCGGGGTGCAGTCGCATCGCCTCTTCACGCGCCTGGGCAAGCCGCTGCGAGAAGCTCATGTCGCCGAAGACAGAGGCGGCTTGGTCGTAGTTGTAGCAGCCAGTGAGGGTGCCTTTGTCACCGAAGAGGCCGTGCGAGGGGTACCAGAGTTGGTAGATGAGGTTATCGGTCCAGCTGATGCCGCCGTAGATCTGGTACTTGTCGGATTCCCAGAAGCGCTGGTTCGCCTGCCATCCCACCTTGCACGCGGGTGCGAACGGGATCATGCCGATCGCGTCGAGGAATGTCCGTGAGAAGCCGCGCATCTCGATGGCGGTGTGCAGGAGTGGCAGCGGGATGTTGCTGAGGCAGTAGTCCGCCTGCTCGGTGGTGACTTTTCCGTTCCGTACCGAGGTGACTCGCACGCCGTCCCGAAGCAGCTCGATCCGGGTGACCACCGCGTTGTGGACGATACGGCCGCGCAGGTGGCGGGTGAAGGCGTCGACGATCTTGTCCATACCGCCGATCGGCTGGAACATCGTGTCCTGCCAGAGATATTCTTCCGGCTGGTAGAAACGGTGCCTCCAAAACTCCGAGGCGAGCAGTTGAGGGAGTGCGATCGGCGGCGCTGCCTCAATCTGCTGATGTACACTCAGCGGCTCGCGGTAGCCGGTTCTTGTCGATCCCTCGTAGGCGTAGTCGGTCTTGTTGAGGTCGCCGAACTCCGCCAGCAACAGAAGCAGCGCCTTGCGTTCGGACGGTTCGAGCTCGGTGTCGAGTGTGCCCTTGGCGACCGCGCGGGCCAGCAGATGAGCCAGATGGCCGCGGGTGTCATTGTCGATCTTCCGCCGGGGCTGTGCGACGCCGCCGAAGGGGCCCAGGTCGCGCAGGTCGCCAGAGCCGCAGGCGTAGAGGTTGGCGCTGGTCTGCATGAGGAACGGTTCGAGCGCGACACCCAGACGGCGGCAGGCGGCGAGCAGGCGGCGGTGGTGGTAAGGGATCCGGCCGGGACCGAGGTTGATGTAGAGGCCGTCGTCGAAGGCACAGGTCTGGCCGGCAGTGGCGCCGGAAGAGGTCAGCTCGGTGATCACGGTGCCTCGGCGAGCGGTGAAATTGCGTCCGCCCGCTCGGTCGAGGGCTTCCAATACCTTGACGGTGAAGCCGAGGCGGGTGAGTTGTTCCGCCGCGCTCAGACCGGCGATGCCGGCGCCGAGGATCAGCACCGTCTTGCCGTTCGGGCGGCTGTGTCCGCCGTCCCAAGGCGGTGCCGCTTCGGCGGGAGCCGCGCCGGTCATCGACTGCAGCAGTGTCGATGACACACCGGCCGCTCCGGCCGCGCGCAGGAATGTGCGACGGGAGGATGCGTCAAAGCGATCGTCCAACGGGGTTCCACTCTCTCTTCCCGGCCGCTCAGGAGGACATTTGTAACATATGGGGTTATGTGACTCGCCGTTCGCCGCGCGGTGGTTGATATCGCGGCTGTCTCGTTGAACGGTTATGCCGCTCTGTGTGCGGCCTGGGCGGCTCGCAGTGATTTGACAAGTTTAGGTGTGCCTAACCTAATTTGATTGTCTCTCAGTTACCTCCGTTGCCTCAGTTACCTCTTTCGGCTACCTCTTCACCCCCCTTTCCTCGTCCCATCCTCACCCGCCGCATCCGCTGGAGTCGTTGATGTCGAACTCCTTTGCCTCTTCCCCCGTAACAGCTGCACTCCCGACAGCCGACGAGGCCGTCGCCCACACCCTGCTCAACTGCCTGCTTCGCGAGGTGTCAGGGCCTGAGCACGAGACCGCCGTCGTCGATGGCCACCTGCTGCTACGCCTGTCGCGCCGCGATGTGCTTCTGCGCGTCGCACTGCGCCGCACCTCGCTGCTCGGCGCACACCGCTTCACCGGCCCGGTGCAGGAGCAAGGAGCACGTGGCTGGACGGAGATGGACTGGCGGCGCCTCGCTGATCAGGTGCAACAAGAGCTCACCTTGCGCACCGGCGTTCCCAACGACGAATTCCGCGGCCAACTCGCCTCCAGCCACGACGGCGTCGCCACCGCTCTCGCTGCCCTCGCCGCCCGCACCCGCGGCTCTTCCCCTCCCGACCGTCCCCCCCTTGACCATTACCTGGAATCCGAGCAGTCACTCCTGTTCGGCCACCGCTTCCACCCCGCCCCCAAGGCACGCTCCGGAGATCACGACACCTGGGCCGCCTACGCTCCGGAAGCCCTCACAGCCTTCCCACTGCGCCACCTCGCCGTCCGCGCCCCGCTGATCGCGGGCGAGACCGCGGCCCCGGGCGCCGATGCGGTGCTCGACCGGCTGCGCCCTGTCCCCGACGGCTACCGGCTGCTCCCCGCCCACCCCTGGCAGTACGAACTGCTGCGCGAACACCCGCTGCTCACCGCCGCCATCGCCCGCGGTGATGTGCTCGACCTCGGTACCGGCGGCGCACCCTTCACCCCGACCGCCTCAGTGCGCACCCTCCACGGCGACGAGGCATTCCTCAAGTTCAGCCTCAATGTGCGCATCACCAACTGCCTGCGTAAAAATGCCAGTTACGAACTGGCCGGAGCCGTCGCTCTCACCCGTCTGCTCGCCCCCGTACTCGACGAGCTCACCGCCCGCTTTCCCGGCAGCGCCATGCTCCGCGAACCCGCCTACCGCAGCCTCGCCGTCCCCGGCCCCGACGGGCGGCCCGACACCTCGCTCCTCGAAGGCTTCGGTGTCATCGTCCGCGACCCGCTCGACAGCGTCCTGCATCCCGGCCTCACGCCGCTGCTCGCCGCCGCCGTCGCCGATGAGTACCCGATCAGCCCCGCGCACATCTCACGCCTCCTCGCGGAAGGCTCGTACGGCCCGCAGGCCGCGCTCGACTGGTGGGCGGCCTATCTACGGCTGCTGCTACCGCCCGTACTCGACGCCTACACCCGCCACGGCGTCGTCCTCGAACCCCATCTGCAGAACGTACTGATCGCGGTGGACGACCACGGCATGCCGCGCCAAGTGCTCTTCCGTGACCTCGAAGGCACCAAACTGCTCGCCGAACGCCACTCCCGCACCCTCGCCACGCTCCCCGCCGACGTGGCGAGCCCGATTGCCTACGACGCACAGCGCGGCTGGGACCGCGTCGTCTACTGCCTGCTCGTCAACAACGCCGCCGAGATGCTCGCCGCCCTCGCCGACCTCCACCCCCACCTCGAACCCGCGCTATGGGCCGAAGTACGGTACGTACTAGGCGAGTTTGGCAACGAGTACGGCTACTCGCCGAGGCTGCGCGCGCTGCTTGCCGGTGCGCCACTGCCCGCCAAGGCCAATCTGCTCACCCGCTGGGAACGCCGCGCCGACCGCGAGGCGGGATACGTCCGCCTGCCCTCCCCACTTGCCGACGATGTCCTGACCGCTTGGAGCGCTCAATGATTACTTCGACGATGATTACTTCGACGATCCGCGACCATATCACCGTCCTGCACTCCGATGAACTCCCCGCATACCTCTACGACTTGAGCGCGCTGCGGAAGTACGCTGCCGCAGTGCGCGCGGCGCTGCCCGCAGAGGTCGAGCTGTATTACGCGGCCAAAGCCAATCCCGAATCCGGGATCCTCGCCGCGCTCTCCACCGTCGTCACCGGCTACGAAGTCTCATCCGGTGGCGAACTCACCCACGTCCGCAAGGCTGTGCCCGGCGCGCCGCTCGCCTTCGGCGGTCCCGGCAAGACCTCGGACGAAATCACGCTGGCGGTCGAAGGCGGCGTGGAACGCATCCACGTGGAAAGCGAACACGAGTTGCGGCTACTTGCCGCAAGGGCAACTCGCCCCATGGACGTACTCCTTCGCGTCAATCTGCCGCTCGACGCCGGGACGCTTCACGCGGTCCCGCTCGCGATGGGCGGACGGCCCACCCCGTTCGGCATCGACCCCGCCCGCATTGACGCCTGCCTGGCGCTCCTCGCCGGGCCCGAATGCCGCCGCCTGCGGCTGCGCGGCATCCACGCACACCTCGCCAGCGGTCTGGACGCGGCAGCACAGCTCACGGTGGCGCAGCGCATCGTCGACTGGACAATGCACCTGGCGCGACGCCACCGCATCCGCCTCGACGAGGTGAACGTCGGCGGCGGCATGGCCGTCGACTACGCCGATCCGGCGGCCCGCTTCGACTGGACGGCTTTCGGCGCGGGCCTCGCCCGCATCCTCGACCGCCATCCCGGCCTGCGGCTGCGCATCGAACCGGGCAGGGCACTGACTGCGTACTGCGGCTGGTACGCCACGGAGGTGCTCGATGTGAAGCGCAGCCACGGCGAGGAGTTCGCGATCCTGCGCGGCGGCACCCACCACCTGCGCACGCCCGCCGCCCGCGGCCACGATCAGCCGTTCACCGTGCTGCCCGTCGACGCCTGGCCGCACCCCTGGCCCCGGCCCGCGGCCACCGCGGACGCCATTACCCTCGCCGGCCAGCTCTGCACGCCGAAGGACATCCTGGCCCGGCGCGTCCCGGCTCCAGCCTCGGGCCTGCGCGCCGGCGACCGAGTGGCCTTCGCGATGGCAGGCGCCTACGCCTGGAACATCTCCCACCACTCTTTCCTGATGCACCCCCGCCCGGGAACGCATCTGCTCTCCTGAAAGGGGCCGTCAGAGCGGGAGGCCGCCCGCCGGGACGCCCGGTCGCGGGGCAGCCCGGCGGCTGGTATCCCGACCGCCGAGGTGGATGACGCGTGTTGCCATCTCCAGCAGCGCCGGACGATGCGTCGTCATCACCACCGTCCGGCCGGAGACGAGTCGGCTCAGTGCGCCGACGACCAGGCGTTCGGCCTCCGCGTCCAGTCCCGACGTCGGCTCATCGAGGAGTACGATAGGCGCGTCGGCGAGCAGCGCGCGGGCAATGCCGATGCGCTGACGCTGACCGCCGGACAGGCCGATACCGCGGTCCCCGAGCCGGGTGGCGAGAGCGTCGGGCAAGTGTTGGGCGAAGTCGATGACGAGCGCTGCCTCAGCTGCCCGCTCCACCTCGCCGTCGTCCGCGTCCGGCCGCGAGTAGCGGATGTTTTCCGCGAGCGTGCCGGAGAAGAGGAAAGTGTCCTGCAGTACCACAGCGACCTGCCGGTGCAGCCATAGCTCCGGAAGCGCCGTCGTCGCCTGCCCGTCGATGAGTACACAGCCGCGGGTGGGCTGGTACAGCCCGGCGATCAAGGAGAGCGCTGTCGACTTGCCGACGCCGTTCGGCCCGGTGAGCGCCACCCGTTCCCCCGGAAGGATCGTCGCGTCCAGGTGACGCAGCGCCGGCCGGGTGCCGTACGACATCGCGACCCCGTTGAAGTCGATGCGGCCGCTAGCCCGGGACGGCAGTCCCGGAAGGGAGGGAGAGGCTGATGTCTCCGCGGCTGTCTTTGCGGCTGTCTCTGTGGCTGTCTCCGCGGTGCGCGGCTGGTCGAGGATGGCGATGATCCGTTCCGCCGATGCCTGCCCCTGGGCGAAGGTGACGGAGAGCTTCGACAGCGACTTGATCGGCGCGACCATGCCGGTCAGATAGCTGAGCGCCACCACCAGCTGGCCGACGCTCCACCACCCGTGCAGTACACCGGAACCGCCGATCCACAGCAGCAGGGCGGTGCCCCCCGCTGTCGCCAGCTCCAGCAGCGGGACCCGTAGCGCCTGCACTTTGGTGGTCGCCAGACCCGCCTGCAGTGCCGTATCGCTCTCAGCGGCGAACCGCTGATCGTGCAGCTCCTGTCGCCCGAAGGAGTGGACCGTCTTGATCCCGTGCAGCGTCTCGGTGACGAGAGCGGCGAGTTTGCCTTCGGCCTCGCGCTCCCGCTTCGCCGCCCGGTGGCCCAGCTGGCGGTTGCGGGCGCCGATGAGGAAGACCAGCGGCATGCAGAAAAGGCCGATGAGCCCGAACCGCCAGTCGAGGAGGAGCAGTGCCATGGCGTAGCTGGTGACCGAGAGCAGCCCCGGAAAGAGCGTCGAGAACAGGGCGACCAGACTGTCCTTGATCCGGCCGCAGTCGGTGATGATCCTGCTTGTCGACTCACCGACCGCCTGCCGGTCGTGATAGGACATCGGTAGCCGCTGCAGATGCGCGTAGGTGTCCGCACGGATCGCTACACTCATCCGCTCGCCCACCCCGTTCATCACCCGGTCGCCCATGTAGTCGAACGCACCGGAAATCGCGGCCACCAGCAGTACCGCACCGGCGGCGGTGGCGAGCATCACAGCCTTGCCGGTGCCGAAGATGTCGAGGAGCGGGGTGAGTGGGTTGTGCGACGAGCGCATCCCGAGCACGCGGTCGATGACAGCGGCGATCGGCCAGGGCGTGGCCAGGTCGGCGAGCATCTCGCAGATCCGCAGACTGAAGCCGATGACAAGCATCCGTAGATATGGGGTGCCATAGCCACGAAACCGCCACAGGAACCGTTGCGCCCGTTGCGTATCGCTCACCTTTCTCTGGTTCGCTTCTCCGCCCGCTCCCGCGCTCCGCGGACGGTCTTGCTTCGCGGCGGCCGGCCACTCCGCTTGCTCGCGTGCGTCGCTCACCTTTCTCTGGTTCGCTTCTCCGCCCGCTCCGTTCGCCCCGCCGCGCCAGCGGCTCATGTCACCACCGCCGTGTCAGTGCCGGCCTGCATGCGTTCGCGCAAGTCAGCATTGCGGCCCTCGGGGAGGATGCCGTGATCGGCCATGGCGGCCAGCAGCGTGGGCGCCAACGTGGCGTCGGCAGACGCCAGTTCGCGCAACAGTTCGGAGAAACGATTGCGCCTGTCGCGTTCCTCGGCCACCGGACCTTCGCATGCGCCCAGCCTCGTCAGACCGTTCAGCAGCATGCGATCGAACTCGTCGGGGTTGCCGCCTTCCGTGAGCACCCGTTCCCGCGCCGACCACAGTGCGGAGGCCCAGATGGTGCCGTTGGCGTGTGCCTGCCCGCCGTTGCCGGGACGCAGGTAGGCCATCGTCCAACGGGGGTCGAGGCGGCGCCGGCGTGGATCCCACTGCGGGATGTGGCCACGGTGCCAGCCGTAGATGTCGGGAGTGCCGAGCAGCACCGCGGCGAGGAAATCCGCGGTGCCCTCGTCGAGCGCGACCTTGCCGTTGTGCTGTTCGCCTTGGGGACGTGAACGGTTGACCCGGAAGTCGGCAGTGTGCCGGCAGATGTGGTGGCCCACCTCGTGGTAGATGATTGATGCGTTGTGCGCGGGCACGTGGAAGTAGCGGGCGGCCCCGTCCGGCCCGGCCACCCCGGCTGCCCCGGCCGGGCCGTGGAGGAACGTACGGCCGCCGCCGAGATGGATTTCACCCGTGGGAGCAATGTCGTACGGCTCGGCGGGTGTCGCCGCGCCGGGCAGCCGGTAGTGGCCGCCGCCCCAGCGCTTGGGCGCGTTATGCACCCCGATCCGTACCAACAGGTGCGGCAGGGGCTGGCCCAGCAGTCGGGTGGCGAAGTGCAGCGCACGGTGGATGTGGTAGGCGGTGTTGGTGATGCCGAAAGCCCGGGCCTGTTGGTCCGCGGCGGCGCCGGCGAGCGGGCCGCCGCCCGCCGCCGGGTCGTGCACGAGGGGGCCAGTGGGGTCGAGTAGTTCGCCGCCTCGTTCGTCGCGGACTGTCAGCTGTGGCAGCGTCAGCTCGGCGGGCCCGGTCACGGTCGCCTCCAGCTCCACCTCGGCCAGACGACCCGGCCCGGTACGGCCGTCCGGCAGGTAGGCGGCGACCCTGATCATGTGTGCGAGACCGGGTCGGTCAGCAGGTCGAGAGCCGCGCCTGCGGCCAGCGTCGCCGGGGAGAGCACCGGAAGCCCGGTGACTGCGGCGGTCTCCCGTGCAGCGAGCGGACTGGCCGTCACAAGACCACTGATGGCCACCACCGGCACCCCGCTCTCCTTCAGCAGATCGACGCCGGCCAGCGCGGCCAGCGCGTCACCGACTGCGAGTACTGTCCCCGAGCAGACGGTCGGCAGGTACTTGACGAGCAGTCGCGTCTCCTCCTGCAGCAGGCCGTCGGCGATTTCCAGGACAATTGCATTGGCCCCGTCCTGCAGCAGCGCGTCGCGCATGGCGCGCATTGTGCTCAGCAGTCGGTCGGTGGGATAGCCGAAGGTCGAAGACATCCCGAAGTCCAGGAAGTCCACGACATGCCGTGCGCCCGCGTCGATATACGTCCAGCGGTCCTTGCCGCTGCCGGATCCCGTGACTTTCGCGGCGCCCGGGATCAGCCCGGTGCGGGCCCAGCCGCTGATCAGGCCGGCCGCGGTCGTCGTCTTCCCCGAGTTCATGGAGGAGCCCACCACGGCGAGTGCCAGCGGGTTCGGCCGCACCACGTCCTCGGGCGGGGACGGTGGTCTGGGTCTGGCGAAGTGTTCGAGTGACATGGGTCGTGCGTCTTCACCGGTCAGCGGCCCCAGCACCTCGAGCTCGGTCGGCACAGGGCAGTTGGTGTGCCAGGAGACGGCGGTGCCGATGACACCGCCCGCGGTGAGCAGGTGAGTCGACGGTCCCGGCCGGTGGTAGCCCTCGTAGAAGTCGGTGGCGTAGCGGTTGCCGCACGCGCCGACTACGAGATCGCCTTTGTGCAGGCGCGCCTTCCGGCCGTACGCGTCCTCCAGCCGCTCATGGGCACCGACTCGGGTCACCTCCGCCACCACCAGATCTCCCAGCTGCGGCGGAGCGGACAGACCGCCGAGTCGACACCGACTCATATCCGGGATTCTTCGGGTGACATGACTCCACTTTGCGGTGGATAGGTCCCTCATTGGCTCTCCCAGCAGGCTCACCGCCACTAACGGGCAAGGAGCCTTTCATTGACGTCGCGTCGGTTCGAAGCGGCAGGCAACCGTCGAGCCACCCATCCGCATCATTATGGTGATTTGCCCTTTTCCTTACAGCAATTCGACGCGCCCACGCACTAGGCCGGTTGGCCGTGGTGTGGCGATCGCGTGGCAGTTACGGAGGGTCAGATGCAGCTCCGCTGTCGGCGTTACTCGATCATGAAGCGTTGGCCTTGGCTTGCGGATGGCGACGGTCTGTTGCCAAGCTGTTGCAGCCGGTCAACCCCTCTGGAGGGTCACGTGCCATTCGGTGAGCAGCCCGCCTATCTCAGGGTCGCGAACGACCTGCGCAAAAAGATCCTCGACGGAGTCCTCGCCCCGCACACTCGGCTACCCTCCCAGGCCCGCATCCGCCGCGACTACGGCGTCTCGGACACCGTCGCGCTCGAAGCTCGCAAGGTGCTGATGGCCGAAGGTTTTGTGGAGGGCCGCTCCGGTTCGGGTACTTACGTACGGGAGCGCCCGGAGCCGCGCAGTATCGCTCGATCAGGTTACCGTCCCTCAGGCGGGCCAAGTCCCTTCCGGCAGGAGCAGTCGGACGAGAGCTTCAAGGGAACGTGGGAGTCGATCAGTACTCAGGAGAGCGCCTCATCGGCGATCGCGGCCCGGCTGCGCATCCAGCCCGATGACAAGGTGATGTGCACCCGCTATCTCTTCCGCACCGAAGGCGAGCCGATGATGCTCTCGGTCTCGTGGGAACCGCTCGCCCTTACCGGTCGTACGCCGGTGATGCTTCCCGAGGAGGGCCCGCTGGGGGGACGGGGAGTGGTCGAACGGATGGCAGCAATCGACATCGTCGTTGACAACGTCGTCGAGGAGGTTGGCTCCCGCCCCGGGCTCGCGGCCGAGACCGCCGAGCTCGGTGGCGTGCCGGGCAACGCCATGCTCGTCGTCTCACGGACGTTCTACGCCTCCGATCGCCCCGTGGAGACCGCCGACCTCATCATCCCGGCCGACCGTTACCGAATCACCTACCATTTGCCGGTGAAGTGACCGCTTCGTGCGGGAGTGTGACGCATCCCGAGACCGTCGGGCAGGTCATTTTATCCGTCAAATGCTGGCTGGATAAGGGCGGTTGTTGTTCGAGAGGCCGCACGGAGTGACGTAGCGGCGTACTCTTTGGCATATGCGGACTGCTATTTCCTCGTCCAGAGGTGAGTCGATCGCTCAAGTTCTCGTCTACGAGTACGAGTACGAGCTGCGACGGCGCGGGCACAACGTGTCTGCCGTCACCGGCCGCGTGCGCGCGCTCGACGGGGTGGTCTGATGCGAGATAATCGCGACCGCGCAGCGGCGGGCGATGCCGCCGCCGAGAACCTGATGTGGGCCGTGATACGGCAGGACGACAACGGAAATCACTACCGAGTGGGCCGCTACCCGACGCGTGACGAGGCGCAGCGCGTCTGCGACGCCTTCGTGTCATGCGGCCACAAGCAGCTCTATGTGATCGAGCAGATCACCCACCACGAGGCCTCGTCCTGATGGACGCTGCAGGGGCCTGGCCGGGATCCGTGCGCTTGGCTCCCGGCCGTTGCTTTCCCGCCGTCCGGGTCGGGGCAAGAAGGCGAAACATCTGAGCTCAGCTGTAAGAGGCCGCGCGGAGAGGGGGCGCGGTCTCTAAAGTGCGACGCATGATGATATCGGAGGGCGCGCAGGGCGCGCAGGACGTGCAAGTCGTCGTGGGCGCGGCGCTGCTCGACGTGGGCCGAGGCCGACTTCTCGCCGCAAGGCGCACCGCCCCGCCCGCGCTGGCGGGGCGATGGGAGCTACCCGGCGGCAAAGTCGAGCCCGGCGAAGAGCCGCCCGATGCGCTCGTGCGCGAGCTGCGCGAGGAGCTGGGCATCGAGGCGGAGCCCGTGGACCGCATCCCGGGGGAGTGGCCTTTGCGGCCCGGCTTGACGCTGCACGTATGGACGGCCCGCCTCGTCGCAGGTGTGCCTCGCCCGCTGGAGGATCATGACGCGCTGCGGTGGCTCGCCCCCGCCGAGGTGGATGACGTCGACTGGCTCGAGCAGGACCGGCCCGCGGTTGCCGAGGTCATGCGCCGCCTGGCCGCGCTGTCATGCATGCGACATGGTAATGAGACGTGGCAGTGACCTGGGGCAATCTGGAGGAGCAATGCGGGGAGCCCGTGGACGTATACCCTTTGACCATCGGGTAAGTAGGGTTTTGCCTGCTTTGTCCATTCGCTCGGGAGGTGTGCCGAATGAGCACAGACCCCGAGCCGACGCAGCCCTCGGCGAAGCTGCCATCGCCGCCCTCGCGCTTGTCCGCGCCCCCCTTCCACACCTGCGGTGGGCTGCACCCTGCCGGATCGTCGTCGGCTGCGACTGGCGGGCTGCTCGATACGCTGCGGATGGGCATCGTCATGCTCGACACCTGCGGCCGGGTGGTGCTCTGGTCGCCGCTCGCCGAGGAGATGCTCGGCTGGTCCGGTGAGCACATCATCGGCCGCCACCTGGAGGCGATCATCAAGCCGTGGGCCAGCCAGGGTGCAAAGCAGGGTGCAAAGCAGGGTACAAAATCGGGTGCAGAGCCGGATGCACAGATGGCCGAGCCCTCCGAGGCCGCCGGGCCCCCGCACGGCCGCGTCCCGCCCCTCGGCTCCGCCGAGCGGGTCATGGCCGAGCTGCTGCACTCCGGCTGCTGGGCCGGAGTGCTGCCGATGCGCCACCGCGACGGGCACACCGTCGTCGCCGAGGTGCGCGCCTCGCTGCTCGTCGACGGCGACGGCAAACCGTTCGCCCTCGCCTCGATCGCTGAGATCCACCTGCTGCGAGACCTGGAGCACGACCTCGCTCTCCTCGACGCCGTCTTCGACACCTCCCCGCTGGGTATCGCCGTCTTCGACACCGACCTGCGCTGCATCCGCGTCAACCAAACGCTCTGCCGGATGGACGATCTCGGAGCCGAGAGCCACATCGGCCGCACCATTGACGAGCTCCTCCCCGGTGCGACGGGCGAGGAGCTCGCCACTGTCCAAAAGACCGTGCTCGACACCGGCCGCACCGTGCTCGACCTGCGCACCCCCGCCCTCGGCCCCAACGGCCAAGGGGTGATATCGAGTTCGTTCAGCAGGATCACCGACCGCGCAGGGAGTGTGCTCGGCGTCTCCATTGTGGTCATGGACATCACCGACCGCGTCCTCTCCGCCGCCAAGGTCGAGCGGGCCCGCGCCCGCCTTGCGCTGCTCAACGAGGTCGGTGCGACACTGGCCGACATCCTCGACGTCGACCGGATCGCCCGAGCGCTCGCCGAGGCGCTGGTGCCGTCCTTCTGCGACTACGCGGGGGTGCTGCTGGTACGCGCCGTCCCGCGCGGTGGTGAGCTGCCGCGTCACTCGCACATTCCCGGCACCCCGCTGGTGCTGCTCGGGACGGCCACTCCACCCGGTGACGTCCATGTGGCCCCGCTGCTGCAGTCCGGGATGGTGATTACTTTCCCTGCCGGCTCGCCGTTCTCGGAGGTGCTCACAGGCGGCCCGGCCTGGCTCGCCGAGGCTCCGTCCGACCTGCGCGCCGACCTCCCCGTGATGGCGCTCGACCCGCGTATCCGCAAGGCGATCGAACTGGGCATCGGCTCGGCGCTTGTGGTGCCGCTGCGCGCCCGCGGCGTCGTGCTCGGGCTGCTGGTCGGCTGCCGTGCAGCCGAGCGTGAGCCTTTCGACAACGACGATCTGGCGCTCGCCACCGAGCTTTCCGACCGGGCCGGAGTGGCGCTGGACAACGCCCGACTCTACGCCCGCGAGCGCCACAGCGCGCTGACGCTTCAACGCAGCCTGCTGCCGCAACATCTCCCGGAGCGGCCGGGCATCGAGATCGCCTATCGCTATGTGCCTGGCAGCACCGGCGCAGAGGTCGGCGGTGACTGGTTCGACGTCATCCCGCTGGTCGGCGGACGCACCGCGTTCGTCGTCGGCGATGTGATGGGGCACGGGCTGCATGCCGCCGCGACGATGGGACGGCTGCGTACCGCAGTACGCACCCTGGCCGGGCTCGATCTGACCCCGGACGAATTGTTGCGTCGCATCAACAACGTCTCCGGCGACTTCATGCAGACCGCCGAGGAGCCGATGATGGCGACAGTGCTCTATGCGGTCTACGAACCCTCCACGCAGCGCTGCACCATCGCCGGGGCGGGTCATCTGCCTCCGCTGCTGGTGAGTTGTGATGACATCAGGTACGACTGCTCGGTGCGACGGCTGGAGTTGCCGTCCGGCACGCCGATCGGCGTTGAGGAAGGAGAGTTCGAGTCAGAGGAGTTCGATGTCCCCAGCGGGTCGGTTCTCGTGCTGTACACGGACGGTCTGGTCGAACGGCGTGATCAGGACATCACCACCGGTGTCGACCAGTTGGCCGATGTACTGGGCCACCGGTACGTCTCACTCGAGGACGCGTGCGACGAGGCGCTGGCGACACTGGTACCGCCACTCGAACCGGATGACGTTGCGGTGCTGATGGCCCGGCTCGGGGGGCTGCCGGGATCCAACGCGGCCTGCTGGGAATTCCCGGCCGAGGAGAACGCCGTGCACTTGTCCCGGCTGCACGTGCAACAGACGCTGGCCGCATGGGGGCTTGCGGCGCTCACTGAGGTAACAATTCTGCTGGTCAGTGAATTGGTAACGAATTCATTGCGGCTTGCTCACGGCCCCATCGGGGTACGGATGGTGCGTGGCACTTCATTGCTGGTTGAGGTCTCCGACCCGCTGCCGGACCCGTCGCTTACGCGGACCGCCGTGCACGATGAGGATGGCGGGTGCGGCATGCAACTTGTCGCCCGCGCCGCATGCCGCTGGGGCACCCGGCTGGGCCCGCTCGGCAAGACCGTCTGGTTCGAACTCACCTTGCCGAATAACTGATTTTCTGACGATGCCCTTGACGTACTAGTTGAACAGGGGATGATTGCGGAGGTTGACAGGGCCGTGTTGCCGCTGATGGGTGTGGTTGACCCCGGGTTTGCTGAATACTTGGAAGCGGCCGGTCCTTGCTGGAGGAACTGGAGGGGTCGTGCGCTGCATATGCTCCGGCAGAGCACTGTGCTGCACCAGCCGACTATGTCGTCGAGTTGTCGCGGGCGGAGAAGCAAGCCAAGAAGTTGCGGACGGCGAGGCTGTTCATGGGTAATGTGCCAGGGCCACGAGATGCAGGGGGCACCGGCGCCTCCGACGGACAGTACGAGACGTCCCGAGCCGCCTTCGAGGCGATTTTCGACCAGTCGTCGACGGGATTGTTCCTGACGAACACGCGGTTGATTCTCATTCGTGTCAATGAGCGGTTCGCGCGCCTCTACGGCAAGTCCCCCGAGGAGTGCTGCGGCCTGACTCCCTATCACTTTCTGTCGCGCGGCGAGGCCGACCGGCTCGCCGGGGCGCTGCGACACGTCCTCGACACCGGCGACCCCGTCGTCGACATGCAGGTGATGGGGAGCAGCCCGATCGCGCCCGGCCGCCGCCGCTGGGCGATCTCTCTTTACCGGCTGCATGGAGTGGCCGGTGAGCCGGTGGGAGTGGCCGGGCTCGCCACTGATGTGACGGTACGTCAGCGTGCCGAGCAGGAGGCCGCGCACACCCGCCGCGACCTCGACCTGCTCAATGAGGCCGGCACCCGCATCGGCAACTCCTTGGACTTGGAGACCACCGCACGTCAGCTGCTCGACGTCGCCGTCCCGCACTTTTGCGACCTGGCCGTCGTCGACCTCTACCAGGCCCTGCTCACCGGCGACGAGGACTCCGTCGGCGTCACCGACGGCTCCGGCGAGGTTTGCAGGGTTGCCGGGGCGAGTGCCGTCTCCGGCGGCCCCGAGCTACTCGGCGGCGAGGAGGCCGTCCCGGTGGGCGCGGTGCACCGATACCCGTTCAACTCGTCTGCCGCGAGCGCCCTGCGCACTGCCCAGGTCCAGGTCGTCGAGGACGGTGAGCAGGACGGCGTTGTCCATTCGACGCTCCTGGTGCCGCTGGTGGGTCGGGACACCGTGCTCGGGCTCGCCCAGTTCTCGCGCACCAAGGGCAGCGAGCCATTCTGCAAACGCGATACCGCGCTCGCCGCGGAGTTGGCCGCACGCGCCGCCGTCTGCATCGACAATGCGCGCCTGTACCGCCGCGAGCACGAGCGCGCGCTCCTCCTTCAGCACAGCCTGCTGCCTCCGGGCAACCCGGAGGCAGCAGGGCTCGACATCGCCTGCCGCTACTTGCCCGGCAACACGGCCGCGGAGGTCGGCGGCGATTGGTTCGACGTGATCGCATTGCCGGGCCACCGCACGGCGCTCGTCGTCGGTGACGTGATGGGACGCGGGCTGCGTGCTGCCGTTGCGATGGGTGAACTGCGCATGGCTGTCCGCACGTTGGCCCTCCTCGACATGGAACCGGTCGAGATCCTCACCCACCTCGATGAGATCGCCCGAGGCCTGTCCGACTTGTCGGGTGGACGCCCCCGCCGCACGAAGGAACGGGACGGCTCCGACCTCGCCGAGGTGTATCTCGCCACGTGCGTCTACGCGGTGTACGACCCAGTGATGCGGCGCTGCACCCTCGCCAACGCGGGCCACCTGCCGCCCGTCATCGTCCAGCCGGGAGACCCGGCGCTCATGCTCGACGTGCCGGCCGGCATGCCGCTCGGTGTCGGCGGCGAGCCGTTCGAGGAGGTCGAGATCGACCTTCCCGACGGCGCGTTGCTCGCCCTCTACACCGATGGCCTGGTCGAATCGCGCCGCCACCCCCTCGACGTCGGCCTCGAAGCGTTCCGCGAGGCGATCTCGGGCGCGACGCAGCCGCTGGAGGAGGTCTGCGACCACGTCCTGACCAGCCTTGAGACCCATCATGGCGAAGACGACGTCGCCTTGCTCATGGCCCGCGTCCACGGCCTGTCGGCTGAATCCGTGGGTGACTGGACGCTGCCGCCGGAAGGCCAGTCGGTCGCCAAGGCGCGTGAGCTCGTCCTCGGTCGGCTTGAGGGGTGGGGCCTGGGAGAGCTCGCCGACACCAGTGAGCTGCTTGTCAGCGAGCTGGTGACCAATGCGCTGCGATACGGCGAGGGCGATATCCGTCTGCGGCTGCTGCTCGATCGCACACTGGTGTGCGAGGTGTGGGATTCCGGCCTCGTCCAGCCGCGCCGCCGCCGTGCGCGCGACACGGACGAAGGCGGGCGCGGGCTTCAGCTGGTCAGCCTGCTCAGCGAAGGCTGGGGCACGCGCCGCACGCCGCACGGCAAAACCGTCTGGTTCGAACTTGTCCTCCCGGGCAATGAAACGCCGGGCCCGGACCTCACGGAAGTGCTGGCGAGCGCCTTTTGACTCCCGCCAGATGCGCGTTTGATTCCCGTCAGATGCGCATCTGGCTCCCGTCAGGCCCGCATCGTCCGTAAAGGTCGCGTCTTTGCGCACGCCTGCCCGCGCCGGATCCGGGTCAGTCCGTCCTGCGGCGGCGGATCATGGAGCCCAGCCAGACCAGCGGATCGTATTTACGATCCGCTGCCCGTTCCTTGAGCGGGATCAGCGCATTATCCGTGATCTTGATGTGCTCCGGGCACACTTCCGTACAGCACTTGGTGATGTTGCAGTAGCCCAGTCCGTGTTCATCCTGCGCCGTCGACTTCCGGTCCAGGCCGGTCTCCTCCGCCGCGTCGAGCGGGTGCATGTCCAGCTCTGCGATGCGCATCAAGAAGCGCGGTCCTGCGAAGGCCGTCTTGTTCTCCTCGTGGTCGCGCACCACATGGCAGACGTTCTGGCACAAAAAGCATTCGATGCACTTGCGGAACTCCTGCGACCGTCCCACGTCCTCCTGCTGCATCCGGTACTCGCCCGGACCCAGCTGCGGCGGCGGTACGAACGACGGGATCTCGCGTGCCTTGGTGTAGTTGAACGACACGTCCGTCACCAGGTCGCGCACCACAGGGAAGGTGCGCATCGGCGTGACCGTTACTGTCTCGGACTCGTCGAAGACCGACATCCGGGTCATGCACATCAGCCGCGGACGGCCGTTGATTTCCGCGCTGCAAGAACCGCACTTGCCCGCCTTGCAGTTCCACCGTACAGCGAGGTCAGGTGCCTGCGTCGCCTGCAGCCGGTGGATGATGTCGAGGACGACCTCGCCCTCGTTCACCTCTACCACGAACTCCTGCAGTGCCCCGCCCTTGGCGTCACCACGCCAGATCTTGAAGCGTCCCCTATAGCTCATGCGCTGAGCTCCTCGTCCGTCAGGTACTTCAGCAACTCGTCCTTTTCGAAGAGGGCGAGCAGATCGGCACGGATCGGCAGCATGTCGCGGCGGGTCAGTTTGATCTGTCCCATCGCCGGGTCCTGGCCGGTGATCACGCCGCGGTATTCGGCGAGTTCACATACCAGGTTCGACTTGCGCCACAGCCGGTCCATCTGCGGGTAGTCGTCGCGAGTGTGTCCGCCGCGGCTCTCGGTGCGTTCCAGCGCGGCGCGGGCCACGCACTCGCTCACCAGCAGCATGTTGCGCAGGTCGATCGCCAAGTGCCAGCCCGGGTTGAACTGGCGATGGCCCTCGACCACGGCGGTCCGCGACCGTACACGCAGATCGGCGAGGCGGTGCAGGGCCTCCTCCATTTCGCCGGCGCGGCGGATGATGCCGACGAGGTCGTTCATGGTCTGCTGCAGCTCCTGATGGAGCGAGTACGGGTTCTCGGGCCGTCCATCGACCGTGTCTGTGTTCCCGGCGTACTCGGCACTGAACGGGCGCAGCGCCTCGGCCGCCGCGCCTTCGATCTGCTCCTCGGCCACCTGGGGGCGGGAGCCCGCCAGCTCCGCCGCGTATGTGGCGGCGTACAGCCCGGCGCGGCGTCCGAAGACCAGCAGGTCGGAAAGGGAGTTGCCGCCGAGACGGTTGGAGCCGTGCATGCCGCCCGCGACCTCGCCTGCCGCGAAGAGTCCGGGAACGCCGGTGGCTGCCGCGGTGTCGGGATCGACGTCGACCCCTCCCATCACATAGTGGCAGGTCGGCC
Organism: Streptomycetaceae bacterium; assembly: GCA_019243445.1. Classification (GTDB taxonomy): domain Bacteria; phylum Actinomycetota; class Actinomycetes; order Streptomycetales; family Streptomycetaceae; genus Streptantibioticus_B. The sequence goes on from JAFAUH010000359.1 coordinate 53,167, forward strand.
CGACCTCCATCGGCTCCGCCGTGATGTCCACATCCGCCAGCTCCTTGAACTGATGGTGCATGGAGGGCAGACGCCGTCTGATCTCTTCGGCGGGCAGGCGCGTCGAGACATCGAGGAAGACTCCGCCGTGCGGGCTGCCATGTCCCGCCTTCACTTCGGCGTTGATGGCGCGGGCCACCTCGTCGCGGGGGAGTAGCTCCGGTGGCCGTCGGTGGGTGTCGGGCGCGGTGTACCAGCCGTCGGCTTCGGCCTCGTCCTGTGCGTACTTCTCCTTGAACACCTCGGGGATATAGTCGAACATGAATCGCTTGCCGTCGCTGTTGCGCAGCACTCCGCCGTCGCCGCGCACGGATTCGGTGACGAGGATTCCCTTCACCGACGGCGGCCAGACCATTCCGGTCGGGTGGAACTGCACGAACTCCATATTGATCAGCTGCGCGCCGGCGAGCAGCGCGAGCGCATGTCCGTCCCCGGTGTACTCCCAGGAGTTCGAGGGGACTTTGAACGACTTGCCGATGCCGCCCGTGGCCAGCACCACTGCGGGCGCCTCGATGACGAAGAACCGCCCGGATTCCCGCACATAGCCGAAGACCCCGCAGACCCGGCTGTCCGCGGCGGAGCCGCTTTCGGCACGGGTCAAGATGCGCGTGACCGTGCACTCCTGGAAGACTTTGAGACGGGCTTCGTAATCCCCGAATTCCTTCTTGTCTTCCTGCTGCAGCGAGACGATCTTCTGCTGCAGGGTTCTGATCAGTTCAAGACCCGTCCGGTCACCCACATGCGCGAGACGTGGATATTCGTGGCCGCCGAAGTTGCGCTGCGAGATCTTTCCGTCCTTCGTACGGTCGAAGAGCGCGCCCCAGGTCTCCAGCTCCCAGACCCGGTCGGGCGCCTCCTTCGCGTGCAGCTCAGCCATGCGCCACTGGTTGAGGAACTTGCCGCCTCGCATCGTGTCGCGGAAGTGGACCTGCCAGTTGTCGTTCTCGTTGACGTTGCCCATGCTGGCGGCGATGCCACCTTCGGCCATCACCGTGTGGGCCTTGCCGAAGAGGGACTTGCAGATCACGGCGGTGCGCATGCCCTGGCTTCGTGCCTCAATAGCGGCGCGAAGACCCGCACCGCCCGCACCCACCACGACCACGTCGTACGAGTGCCGCTCGACTTGCGTCGTCATTCGGTGCCGCATCCCCTTCTGAGCTGTGTTTGTGGAGTTGTGTTTTTGGAGCTGGGCTTCCAGAGCTGCATTGTGGAGAACTTGCCCTAGAAGAGATGCGGGTCGTGGAATGTCCCGCTGGCGACCAGATAGACGTAGAAATCGGCGAGTGCGACGCTCACCAGCGAAGCCCAGGCCAGGGCCATGTGCCGCTCGTTGAGCTTCCCCACCCACGTCCACATCCGATACCGCACCGGATGCCTGGAGAAGTTCTTCAGCCGTCCGCCGACGACGTGCCGGCAGGAATGGCAGGACAGGGTATAGAGCCAGATCAATGCGATGTTGCCGAGCAGGACGAGAGTGCCGAGGCCCATATGGCCCCACTGCCCGGCGGCGTTGCGGAATCCCAGCGCCGCGTCGTAGCTCAGAATCACCGCGAAGATCACCGCGAAGTAGAAGAAATAGCGGTGGATGTTCTGCAGGATCAATGGGAAGCGGGTCTCGCCGCTGTATTTGGGGTGTGGCTCGGCCACCGCGCAGGCCGGGGGAGCGGCCCAAAAACCGCGGTAGTACGCCTTGCGGTAGTAATAGCAGGTGAGCCGGAAGCCGAGCGGGAAGATCAGCACGAGCAACGCGGGCGAGATTCCCCACCACGGGCCGAAGACCTGCACATCGGCACCGGCCGGCATGGGTACGCAGTTGGTGGCGAGACACGGTGAGTAGAAGGGGGAGACGTAGGGCGCCGCGTAGTAGTCGCTGTTGGCGAAGGCACGCCACGTCGAGTAGATGACGAAGGCGGTGAGCACTGCGACCGTCACCGCAGGTGCGAGCCACCAGCGATCGGTGCGCAGATGCCGGTCAGGGATGGAGGCACGGCCTGGCGTGCGAACGCCGGTTGCGGTGCCTGGGGTCTGGGTCGTGTCCAAGGTGCCCAAGGGGGACTCCGTACGTGTGATGTGCGCCGGTGCCCGACGACCGGTGGATTGCTCCTTGTTCGTTACGGTGCGTGACGGCCCTGGAAGCCCAGGCCTTCGTCCTCGGCGTCCTTCCAGAGACTGGGGTCGTACGGCGCGTCGGGGATCGGGACCATCTCCGGGCTGGGACGGTCGGCTCGTTCTTCGCGTGCGGTTTCACGCAGCAGCGACAAGGAGTCGCGAAGGTGCTCGGCGTCGGTGCGGACCCGGCGCATATCGAGGCCATGGCCGACATGGTTCTCGAGCGTGCCCAGGCTGCGCATCAAGTCGTCGAGGCGTCGCTGAATTGCCGTCAAATCATCTTGAATTGGCATAGTTTGCACCTTAGTAGGAGCGGACGGGCGGCGACGTTCATATGAAGAGTGTGTCGCGCGCTACAAGAGTGGTGGGGGAGGCAGTGGGCGGTTCCTCCCCTGGAGGGGTGATCGCCCGCATCGCCCGCCCGAGTGGCGTGGCTGCTCACTCCGTCGTGTCGGCGCACCTGGCTCGTGGCCTTCACTTTCACTGGAGTCCGGCTCCAATAAGCAAGATAAGTAATAAATACCGACATAAGCATATGTCATCCACGGTGACATCAGCCTCCCCCTGGCGCGGCAGGCTCTCCCCATGGCCGGGTTCATGGCCGGGTTCATGGCCGGGCCATGGCCGGGCCCATGCCGTGGCTTGTGCCGCCGCTTGTGTCGCGCCGCGGCCCGTGCCGTGGAGGTGGCGGGAAAACCCGGAGGTAGGACGCATGCCGCACTCTGTCAAGGCCGCCGGCGCCATCGTCGGCGCGCTCGCGCTGCTCCCCGTGCTCGGCGGGTGCGGATCCTTCTTCGACTCCGACAACACCCCGGCGGCGATCGACATCGCTGCCACCCCGCGTGCCCTCGTGCGCGACGGAGGCACCCTGCGCTGGGCGGTCGACGCTGTGCCCACTACCTTCAACGCCTTCCAGGCAGACGCGGACGCGCAGACCTCGCAGATCGCCACTGCGACCCTGCCCTCCCTCTTCACTGTCGACGGCCGTGGCCGCCCGCAGCGCAACCCCGACTATCTGCTCTCGGCCGCCGTCGTCCAGCGCTCGCCGCAGCAGGTCGTCGACTACAAGCTCAATCCCCGGGCGGTGTGGAGCAACGGCACGCCACTCACCGCCGCCGACTTCATCGCCCAGTGGAAGGCACTGAACGATGACGGGAGTGCGTTTTGGGCCGCACACAACGACGGGTACAACCGGATCGCCAAGGTCGAGCAGGGCGCGGACAAGCACGAGGTGCGGGTCACTTTCGCCACCCCCCTCTCCACCTGGCAGTCGCTTTTCACTCCGCTCTACCCGCAGTCCGTCACCGGCAACCCGGACGCCTTCAATAACGGCGCACGCGGCAAGCTGCCCGCCACCGCGGGGCCGTTCACGGTGCAGGGCGTGACTGGTTCCACCGTCACGCTGGTACGCAACCCGCACTGGTGGGGTGATCGGTCCAAACTCGACCGGATCGAACTGACCGTCGTACCGCCCCAGCAGCGCGCCGCGGCGCTCGCCGCCGAATCCGTCGACGTGGCCGAAATCGACCCATCTGTCCTCTCCGATCTGGCCGGGGATCGTGGTGTCGTCGTCCGCCGCGCCCCGGGCGCCGCGTACACGCAGCTGACGATGAACGGAAGTGCTGGGCCGCTCGCCGACGAGCGGGTGCGGCGCGCGGTGGCCCGCGCGATCGACCGCCAGGCCATCGCCAAGGCGGTGCTGAGCCCGGTGGGACTGCCCGCAAGGACGCTCGGCAACCATCTGGTGATGGCCTCGCAATACGGCTACCAGGACAACAGCTCGGAGCTCGGCTCGACGAGCCGGCAGTCGGCCCAGGCACTGCTCGCCGAAGCGGGGTGGCAGCCAGACCATTCCGGACGAAGTGAGATCCCCGGGCAGGACGAGCGGACCCAGGCGAGGGGAGGCGCCAAGGCCGACGCCCCCGAACCCGGGCGCGCCGACCCTACCGACCAGCCGTCTGCCTCGGCTTCCGCTTCTTCGTCATCGACCTCGGGACGGCCCCTCGATGCGGAGACGAGCGGGCCCGTCATCGAGCCGGCCGCCGTCCGTACCGATAAGGAAGGGCATCCGCTGACCCTGCGCTTCGTCCTCCCTGCCGACGACCCGACGCTGGGCTCGGTCGGCAAGCGGATCGCGCACATGCTCGCCGGTATCGGCATCCGCACGGAGATCACGTCCGTCCCGGGGGACGGTTTCTTCCGCGATCACATCGCCAATGGCGACTTCGACCTGGCGCTCTACTCGTGGCCCGGCACCGCCTACCCAGTGACTGATGCCCGTCCCCTCTACTCCAAGCCTGTCTCCGCCCCTGACGGCACGCTCACCGTGGAGCAGAACTACGCCCGAGTCGGCAGCGACCGCGTCGACCAGCTGCTCGACCAGGCATCCACCGAGCTCAACGCCGACGAAGCGCACGACCTGGCCGAGCACGCCGACGCCGGCATCTGGGCCACCGCCGCAGCGATCCCCCTCTACCAGCGCCCCGAGCTGGTAGCAGAGCGGTGGACCATCGTCAACGCCGGCGCCTTCGGCTTCGCCACGCCGCGCTACCAGGACATCGGCTTCCGGCGCCCGTAACGACCTGAGGGGCAATAGGGAGTGGATCAGCGAGCGGCGTCATGCGGCTTCGAATCCAAGGCGGAGGAGGGAGGCGACGCGGAGCGTTGTTGACCGACGACAACGCAGGAGACGGAGTCGCAGGGCGTCGGGAGCCCGCTCCCTATTGCCCCCCAGGTCGTAAGGGCCAGCCTCGAAATAAGTTGTATGCGAACACCGTGTCTGAGCTGTGGTGTCAAGAGATCCAACGCACAACTTATTTTCCGGCGGGCCCTAAGCTCCGCCGCGCCAGGGGGAGGCTGATGTTACGGTCGTTCCAGCCCCGTACCATGGAGGGCAGGCCGTGGCGTGACCTTGCCCGGCGGGCGCGTGTACCGGACCGTATGCGCCGCCACCCACCGACCCGGGAGAAACCCCACCGCATGCCCACGCGCCACGATATCCGCAACGTTGCCATCGTCGCCCACGTCGACCACGGCAAGACCACGCTGGTCGACGCCATGCTCAAGCAGGCAGGCGCTTTCGCCGCCCATCAGCATGTCGACGAGCGCGTGATGGACTCCAACGACCTGGAGCGTGAGAAGGGCATCACGATCCTGGCCAAGAACACGGCGGTGAAGTACCACCCCAAGGACGGCTCCGAGCCGATCACCATCAACATCATCGACACCCCCGGCCACGCCGACTTCGGCGGCGAGGTGGAGCGCGGCCTGTCGATGGTCGACGGCGTGGTGCTGCTCGTCGATGCCTCCGAGGGCCCGCTACCGCAAACCCGCTTCGTGCTGCGCAAGGCACTTGCCGCCAACCTCCCGGTGATCTTGTGCATCAACAAAGTCGACCGGCCCGACTCGCGCATCGTCGAGGTCGTCGACGAGACATACGAGCTGTTCATGGACCTCGACGCGACCGAGGAGCAGATCGAGTTCCCGATCGTCTACGCGTGCGCCCGTGACGGCCAGGCATCCCTCAACCGCCCGGTCAACGGCGCCACTCCGGACAACGACACTCTGGAGCCCTTCTTCCAGACCATCTTGGACACCGTGCCCGCCCCGGCATACGAGGAGGACGCGCCGCTGCAGGCGCACGTCACCAACCTTGACGCCTCCAACTTCCTCGGCCGGATCGCTCTGTGCCGGGTGCACAACGGCACGATCCGCAAAGGGCAACAAGTCGCGTGGTGTCGCCGCGACGGCTCGGTGGAGCGGGTGAAGATCACCGAACTGCTACTCACCGAAGCGCTGGAGCGCAAGCCGGCCGAAAAGGCCGGCCCCGGCGACATCATCGCGATCGCCGGCATCCCGGACATCATGATCGGCGACACCCTCGCCGATCCCGAGGACCCGCGCCCGCTGCCGCTGATCACCGTCGACGAGCCCGCGATCTCCATGACGATCGGCACCAACACCTCGCCGCTTGTCGGAAAGGGCGGAAAGGGCCACAAGGTCACCGCGCGCCTGGTCAAGGACCGCCTTGAGCGCGAGCTGATCGGCAACGTCAGCTTGCGGGTGCTGCCGACCGACCGCCCGGACACCTGGGAGGTGCAAGGCCGCGGCGAGCTGGCGCTGGCGATCCTCGTCGAGACGATGCGCCGCGAGGGCTTTGAGCTGACGGTCGGCAAGCCGCAGGTGGTCGCCAAGATGATCGACGGCAAGAAGCACGAGCCCGTCGAGCGGCTGACCATCGACGCTCCGGAGGAGCACCTGGGCGCGATCACCCAGCTGCTCGCGATCCGCAAGGGCCGTATGGAGACGATGACCAACCACGGCACCGGCTGGATCCGGATGGAGTTCGTGGTCCCGTCGCGCGGTCTGATCGGCTTTCGCACCGAGTTCCTCACCGACACCCGCGGCACCGGCATCGCGCACCACGTCTTCGAGGGTTACGAGCCGTGGTTCGGCGAGCTGCGCACCCGTAACAACGGCTCGCTGGTCGCGGACCGCGCGGGCGCAGTTACCGCCTTCGCGATGATCAACCTTCAAGAACGCGGCACGCTTTTTGTCGAGCCGGGCACCGAAGTGTACGAGGGCATGATCGTCGGCGAGAACTCGCGCTCCGACGACATGGATGTAAACATCACCAAGGAGAAGAAACTCACCAATATGCGCTCGTCGACGGCGGACGAGACCGAGAAGATCATCCCGCCGCGCAAGCTCTCGCTGGAGCAGTCGTTGGAATTCTGCCGCGAAGACGAGTGCATCGAGGTGACCCCGGAGACGGTGCGCATCCGCAAGGTCGTCCTCGACCAGAAGGAACGCGGCCGCGCCGCCGCCCGCGCCAAGCGGTAACGCCTGCCGACTGAGCGCTTGCGGCGAGTTCCGGACTCTGCGAAGTGAGCCGCACCTCCTGCCTGGCAGGCGGGGGGTGCGACTTGGTGCATACGGGCGATTCGACCGTCCTGATGGGTGTGGCCAGCCACGGCAGCCGTGCGAAATGTCCTTCGATAGGTGTTATTTATAGATTGGTCCTACTATGGATCATTCCAGGAGGCACCCGATGCGCGGATTCGGACGCGTGGCGTGCGCCGCCTGCGCGGTGATGGGCGTGGTGGTGGCGGCCGTCGGCTGTGGTGGCGGTGCGGGGATCGGGGGGCCCGGTATCGTACGGGCCTCCTGGGGTGACCCGCAAAACCCCCTGGAACCGGCCAACACCAATGAGGTCCAAGGTGGCAAAGTCCTGGACATGATCTTCCGCGGGTTGAAGAAGTACGACCCGAGGACCGGCGCCACCAATAATTGGATCGCCGACTCGATCACCAGCTCCGACCAGCAGAACTTCACGGTGAAGCTGAAGCCCGGCTGGAAGTTCTCCAACGGTGAGCCTGTCACCGCCCACTCGTTCGTGGACGCCTGGAACTACGGTGCGCTCGTTACGGACAAGCAGCTGAACGCACCCTTCTTCTCCTACATCGACGGGTACGACCAGGTGCACCCCGCCTCCGGGGTCCCCACCGCCAGAGCCATGTCGGGGCTGCGGATCAAGGACAATCGCACCTTCACCGTTCGGCTCTCACAGAAGTTCTCCACCTGGCCCGACACCCTCGGCTATTCCGCGTTCTATCCCTTGCCCCGGGTGTTCTTCACCGACCATTCCGGCTGGCTGAAAAAGCCGGTCGGCAACGGCCCGTACAAGATCACCTCGTACACCCGTGGCGCGGTGATGTCGCTGCGCACATGGGACGGCTACCACGGCCCCGATGCGGTGCGGAACAAGGGCGTCGACCTTGTCGTCTACACCGACAACAACACCGCTTACACCGACCTGCAGGCGGGAAATCTGGACCTCGTCGACGACATTCCGGTCACACAGCTGAAGAATGTGGACAAGGATCTCGGCGGCCGATACATCAACGAGCCCGCAGGCGTCATCCAGACGATCACCTTCCCCATGTATGACGCGAAATGGGGCGGCGCCACCATGGACAAGGTGCGGCGTGGCATCTCCATGGCGATCGACCGCGCGGCCATCACCGCCAAAATCTTTCAGAACACCCGTACCCCGGCCACCGACTGGACTTCGCCCGTACTCGGCGCCAAGGGCGGCTATCTGGCCGGCCTGTGCGGTGACGCCTGCACCTACAACCCCGCCATGGCCAAGTCCTTGATCCAGCAAGGCGGTGGACTGCCCGGCGGCCGGATGACCATCGGATACAACGCAGACGCCGGGTCGCACAAGGAATGGGTCGACGCAGTCTGCAACAGCATCAACAACGCGCTGGGCAACGGGACGGCATGCCTGGGCGCGCCCGTCGGCACTTTCGCCGACTTCCGCAGACAGATCACCGCCAAGACCGAGACGCAGCCCTTCCGCTCCGGCTGGCAGATGGACTATCCGCTGATCCAGGACTTCCTGCAGCCGTTGTACTACACGGATGGCTCGTCGAACGACGCGCACTTCAGCAATGCGGATTTCGATAAACTGGTGGACCGGGCCAACAGCGAATCACATCCGGCGCTCGCCGTCACCGACTTCCAGAACGCTGAGAAGATCCTCGCCCAGCAGATGCCGGCCATTCCACTGTGGTACCAGCACGGCAGCGCCGGGTATTCGTCAAATATCTCGAACGTGATGCTCAATCAGTTCAGCGTCCCGGTCTACAACGAGATCGCCGTGAGATCGCCGTGAGCTCGCCGTGAGCTCACAGTGAGCTGATCCACTCCGGTCACCCTCGTTGGGAAGGCATCATGGGACATTACGTGATCCGTCGGCTGCTGCAGATGATCCCGGTGTTCATCGGGAGCACCTTCCTGATCTTCTTCATGGTCTACGCGCTCGGCGACCCGGTAGCCGCCCTCTTCGGCGATCGCGCACCGGACCCGGCGGTCGCTGCCCAGATCCGCAAGGACCTCTACCTCGACCACCCGCTGGGCGCTCAGTACGTCCACTACATGAGCCAGGTCTTCGCCGGGAATTTCGGCACAGCCTTCAACGGACAGGCCGTCACCGCACTGATGGGCAGCGCCTTTCCCGTCACGCTTCGGCTCACACTGGTGGCGATCGTCTTCGAGGCAGTCATCGGCATCATGCTTGGTGTGGTGAGCGGGCTGCGGCGCGGGCGTACCGTCGACACCAGTGTGCTGCTGCTGACCCTGATTGTGGTCTCCGTCCCGACCTTCGTCAGCGGCTATGTGCTGCAGTATCTCTTCGGGGTGAAGTGGGAGCTGGTCAATCCGTCGGTCTCCTTCGCCGCCCCCATTGACCAGCTCATCCTGCCCGGCCTCGTCCTCGCCCTCGTCTCGCTCGCCTATGTCACCCGCCTGACGAGGACGTCGATCGCCGAAAACGCGCGCGCCGACTACGTGCGCACCGCGATCGCCAAGGGGTTGCCGCGAGGCCGGGTGATCCGGCGCCATTTGCTGCGCAATTCGCTGATCCCGGTGGTGACCTTCATCGGGACGGACATCGGCGCGCTGATGGGCGGTGCCATCGTCACCGAGCGGATCTTCAACATCCATGGCGTCGGTTACCAGCTCTACCAAGGCATTTTGCGGCAGAACTCACCGACCGTCGTCGGCTTCGTGACCATCTTGGTGATCGTCTTCCTGATGGCGAACCTACTTGTCGACCTGCTCTACGCGCTCTTGGACCCGAGGATCCGGTATGCCTGACTCCCACCATCCAGAAAAGTCTTCGGAGTCCATCGCCCCCACCGGCTCCGGCGGGGCAATGGGCCTCGCCACGAGCGAGGCCGAGACACTGGAACGGGAGCCCGCCCCCGGCCGGCCGCGCAGCCTGTGGTCGGACGCCTGGCGCGATCTGCGCCGCAACCCGGTCTTTATCATCTCGACGCTGATCATCCTCTTCCTGATCACGATCGCCATCTGGCCGAAACTGATCGCCAGCGGGAATCCGCTCGCTTGCGACATCACCAAGTCCCAGGACGGTGCAGCACCCGGTCACCCCTTCGGCTTCGACATCCAAGGGTGCGACGTCTACACCCGTACGGTCTACGGCGCGCGGGCATCGGTGACGGTCGGCGTGTGCGCCACGGGAGGCGCCGCCCTCCTCGGATCCGTGCTCGGCGGACTCGCCGGCTACTTCGGCGGCTGGTGGGATGCGCTGCTGTCGAGGATCAGCGACGTCTTCTTCGGCATCCCCATTGTCCTCGGCGGATTGGTCTTCCTCTCGGTCGTCACCAACACCACCGTCTGGCCGGTGATCGGCTTCATCGTGCTGCTGGGCTGGCCGCAGATCGGCCGTATCGCACGCGGCGCTGTGATCACCGCCAAACAGAACGACTACGTCCAGGCCGCGCGGGCGCTCGGCGCCAGCGGCCCGCGCATCCTGCTGCGCCACATCGCCCCGAACGCGATCGCGCCGGTGATCGTGGTGGCGACCATCGCGCTCGGCACCTACATCGCGCTGGAAGCGACCCTCTCCTTCCTGGGGGTCGGACTGCGACCACCGACAGTCTCCTGGGGCATTGACATCTCGTCGGCCTCGATCCAGATCCGCAACGCGCCGCACATGCTGCTCTGGCCGGCCGGTGCGCTCTCCCTCACGGTGCTCGCATTCATCATGCTCGGCGAGGCCATCCGCGACGCCCTCGACCCAAGACTGCGCTGAGGCAGAGGTGACGATGAGTCAACGAATCGAAAAAGGCGGCAAGTTCTCTGCAGGAGCGGGTTCCCAGCCGTAGGTGGCGTGCAGGCAGTTGGCGGCGGTATGGGAGAGCACATCAAGGAGGGGGAAGATGGCGGATCAGGCCGCCGCAGGCGGCGTCCACAGATTGCCAGCCTTCTCCTTTAGCTCCTCGACGCCGGAGACGCTGGCGAGCCGGTCGAGGTGCGCGGTCATGTCCTGCACCGCCGAGCCAACCTTGACCGAGCGGATGCCGTCTGCGCAGTCGACGAAGTCGTTCCAGGCATCGAAGGCGGCGGCGATATCGCCGCGCTTGAGATGGACCTGGCCAAGGTCGGCCAGCACGATCGCACGGGTCCGGCGGCGGTCGAGTCCGGCGATGTTCAAGGCATGATCGAGGTGTTCTTCGGCGGCATCGAGGTCGCCGAGCTGGGCGAGGATCATCCCGGCCTCATGGGCCCACCGGCCGTGCGAGTAGTGGGCAGCCCAGGACTCGCCGGGCTGGTCCGGGCCGCGTTCGATCGCGGACAGCTCGGCATCCCCGGCCTCGGCGGCGAGCCGGTAGGAGTGCGCATAGTACTTTCGGGCTATGCCCTGGTTACCCTCGTCGCCGGCCATCCATCCGGCCAGGTGGACAAGCTGGGAGGTTGCGGCGAACAGCTTGCGGCCGGTTGCTTCAGTCAACTTCTCGGCCCCTTTCAGGGTCGAGAAGTTGACTGTCGCCCGCGACCGCGAAACCGCCCTCGCGGGGGCTGGGTTGGTGCTCTGCGCGACCGGCTCGGTCGCGCTGCACGGCGAGACTTTGGCACTCTGCGCAACGGCGCCTACATCGCCACGGTCACCTCCAGCGAGGACGAACTCGATCTCGCCGGACTGACGGGCGTCTACATCCGTACCACCGTCGGCGAGCATGTCACCCGCTACCAGACCACGGGTTCGTACTTCTATCTGCTCAACGGCGGAAACGCCGTCAACTTCCTGCATGGCACGAGCGTCGGCCCGTTCATCTTCCTCGTTCAGGCGGAAATCCTCGCCGGGATGCGGATGCCGGCCCGTGGCGACCTCGAAGCCGGTATGCAGGAGGTCGACCCCGCCGACTGGGCCGCCATCGCGGCGACCTGGCTGGGCTACTTCAACCGCTGACGCACGACGTAGAGAGGCCGCCGTCATGGCAATCACTGACGGACACATCCGCGAGACAGCCGAGGACTACCTCGACGCCCATCCCGAAGATAAGGTCGACCTCGTCCCTCTGCTTACGCTGCTCGACGAAGGGGCGAAGCTGGACTCCCGCAAGGAGTTCCGCGGGCACGTCACCGCTGGCGCGGTGCTGACCGACGGCCGCGGCCAGGTCCTGATGATCCACCACCGGGCACTCTCGCAGTGGCTCCTGCCCGGCGGCCACACCGAGCCCGAGGACACCACGCTGCAGCAGACCGCGCTGCGGGAGCTGACCGAGGAGACCGGCATGTCCGCCGATGACGTCGAGGCCGCCTGCCCTCGCCCGCTGCACGTCGACATCCACACCATCCCCGCCAACGCAGTCAAGCAGGAGCCCGAGCACCGGCACATCGACTTCCGCTTCCTCTTCCGTACCAGCGGCGACGTCGGTGAACTCCAGGCTGAGGAGGTCACCGACGCCGAGTGGCGCGACATCGCGTTCATCCTCGACCCGGTGCTGCGGCGGCGGATCTCCGACGCCCTCCGCTGAAAGCAGCCGCCCCACGAGCCGACCGCCCCTGCGGAGCAATCCGCCGAGCCCCGCAGGGGCGACCGTGCTTCCCACTGTCGAGAAAGGGAGCGTCGGTGAAGCGTGCCCGGCAATATGCGCATGGCGGCCCCTGATACCTCCCCGGGACGGCGTACGCGACGCCCCGCGTGGTGAGGACAGCCAAGCGTGGCGGCCGGTGCCAGAATACTGATGTGCGGTAGCCAGCTCACACATACCGACGAATATCGCCATCGCCATGCGCACCCTGACGTGAAGGCCGGATGGCGTCGCGGGTACGGGACCCGGCGGTGAAACCACTCCCCTCGATCCGACCAGGGAGCTCTTCGATGACGACGTCGGTGAACACGCTGCTGGACGTGCGTGATCTGCACGTCGAATTCCGCACTCGGGAAGGGGTCGCCAAGGCCGTCAACGGCGTCAGCTACTCGGTGGACGCGGGCGAGACACTTGCCGTACTCGGCGAATCCGGATCCGGGAAGTCGGTCACCGCCCAAGCGATCATGGGCATTCTCGATACCCCGCCCGGCTTCGTCCGCCATGGCGAAATCCTCTTCAAAGGCACCGATCTGCTGCGGATGAGTGCGGGCGAGCGGCGCAAGGTGCGCGGCGCGCACATGGCGATGATTTTCCAAGATGCGCTTTCCGCGCTCAACCCGGTGCTCAGCGTCGGCGATCAACTCGGCGAGATGTTCGTTGTGCACCGGGGGATGTCGCGAAAAGACGCCAAAATCAGGGCAGTTGAACTGATGGACCGAGTACGGATCCCGGCGGCACGCGAGCGCGTCGGCCAGTATCCGCACCAGTTCAGCGGCGGTATGCGGCAACGCATCATGATCGCGATGGCGATCGCCCTCGAACCCGAGCTGATCATCGCCGACGAGCCGACCACCGCACTCGACGTCACCGTGCAGGCACAAGTCATGGAGCTCCTTGCGGAACTACGCCGGGAGTTGCGAATGGGGCTGATCCTGATTACGCACGACCTAGGTGTGGTCGCCGATGCCGCGGACAAGATCGCAGTGATGTATGCGGGACGGATCGTCGAGACCGCGCACGTCCACGAGATCTACCGGCGCCCCGCACACCCGTACACCAAGGGCCTGCTGGAATCGATCCCGCGCCTTGACCAGAAGGGCCGGCAGCTCTCCGCGATCAAAGGATTGCCGCCCAGTCTGCTCCGTATTCCCCCCGGTTGCGCATTCCACCCGCGCTGCCCGCTGGCGCAGCAGGTCTGCCGCACCGACGAACCCCCGCTCTACGAACTCCACGAGGCCGGGCCGGGCCGGCGCAGCGCATGCCACTTTTGGAAGGAGTGCCTCGGTGAGCACGGCACATAGCGAGCGCGAGCCGATTCCGCGCGAACCGATTCTTCAAGTGCGTGATCTCGTCAAACACTTCCCACTCACCCAAGGGATCTTGTTCAAACGGCAGATCGGCGCGGTCAAGGCCGTCGACGGGGTGAGCTTCGACCTCCGCAAAGGTGAAACACTCGGCATCGTCGGCGAATCAGGGTGTGGCAAATCGACCCTTGCCAAACTGGTAATGAACCTGGAACGCGCCACATCGGGGCAGGTGCGCTACAAGGGAAAGGACATCACCGCGCTCCGCGGGCACGCCCTCAAAGCCGTACGCCGCAACATCCAAATGGTCTTCCAGGACCCCTACACCTCGCTCAATCCGCGGATGACCGTCGGCGATATCATCGGCGAACCCTTCGATATCCATCCCGAAGTCGCGCCCAAGGGCGACCGGCGGCGCAAGGTGCAAGAGCTGCTCGACGTCGTCGGACTCAACCCCGAATACATCAACCGTTATCCGCACCAATTCTCCGGCGGGCAGCGGCAGCGCATCGGCATCGCGCGGGGGCTTGCCCTGCGCCCCGAAGTCATCGTCGCCGACGAGCCGGTCTCGGCGCTGGACGTCTCCATCCAAGCGCAAGTCATCAACCTCATGGCCAGGCTGCAGAGCGAATTCGACCTCTCCTACATCTTCATCGCGCACGACCTGTCGATTGTGCGGCACATCTGTGACCGGGTCGCGGTGATGTATCTCGGCAAGGTCATGGAACTGGGCGACGAGGACCAGATCTACGAGCACTCGACTCACCCGTACACCCAGGCGCTGCTCTCCGCCGTCCCTGTGCCTGACCCGGCGGGACGTGAAGAGCGGGAGCGGATCATCCTGTACGGTGATGTGCCCTCGCCGGCCGCCCCGCCCTCCGGCTGCGTCTTCCGCACCCGCTGCTTCAAAGCGCAGGAGCGGTGCGCCCGCGAGGTGCCGCTGCTCGCGGTGCCGGAGGCATTCCGCGGTACGAAAGGCCCGGCGGCACATCCGAGCGCATGCCTGTTCGCCGAGGAGCTCACGGCATAAGCCCTGGGCCGCCGGCTCGCGGCTGCATCGTCGGGTCCTCCGGGAAATGGCACGCCGTCAGGTGACCCTGCTGGCTGCCGTCGATCTGGAGCAGCGGCGGCTCCTGGGAGGCGCACCTGGCGCGCGCCTTCCAGCAGCGGGTGCGGAAGCGGCAGCCGGATGGCGGGTTGATGGGGGAGGGGACGTCGCCGGCGAGCCGGATGGGTTCTTGATCGTCATCCGGGTCGGCCTCGGGTGCGGCGGAAAGCAGGGCGTGGGTGTAGGGGTGGCGCGGCGTTTCGTAGATGTCGGCACGGTCGCCGATCTCGACGATCTTGCCCAGGTACATCACGGCGACGCGGTGTGAGAAGTGCCGCACGATTGCCAGGTCATGGGCGATGAAGAGGAAGGCGATGCCGAGCTCGTGCTGCAGTTTCTGCAGCAGATTGATGACTTGCGCCTGGATGGAGACATCCAGTGCCGAGACCGGTTCATCGGCGACGATCAGCTTCGGTTCCATACCGAGCGCGCGGGCGATGCCGATGCGTTGCCGCTGGCCGCCGGAGAATTCGTGCGGAAAGCGGTTGTAGTGTTCTGGGTTGAGTCCGACGATCTCCAGCAGTTCGCGTACCCGCTTCTCCCGGCCGCCCTCCGGTTTGATTCCGTTGATTTCCATCGGGCCGGAGATGATCGTCCCGACTGTCTGCCGCGGGTTGAGCGATGCGTAGGGGTCCTGGAAGATCATCTGGATTTCGGAGCGGAGTGGTGCGAGCTGTCTGCGGTCGGCGTGCGTGATGTCGTGGCCCTGGTAAAGGATCCGTCCTGTGGTCGGCTCCAGTAGCCGTGTCACCAGACGTCCCGTCGTCGACTTGCCGCAGCCCGACTCGCCGACGAGGCCGAGCGCCTCGCCCTCGTGCACGGTGAAGTCCACACCGTCCACTGCCTGTACGGCGCCCACTTGCCGTTTGAAGAGGAAGCCGTAGCGGAGGGGGAAGTGCTTGGTGAGCCCTTCGACTTGGAGTAGCGGAACCGAGGTGCGCGGGGTCGGCATGGCTGGCATGGTCGATTTGATTGGGCCCGTCGGATCTTTCATGTCGGCTCCGGCGTTAGAGGCTGCGG
Organism: Streptomycetaceae bacterium; assembly: GCA_019243445.1. Taxonomy (GTDB): domain Bacteria; phylum Actinomycetota; class Actinomycetes; order Streptomycetales; family Streptomycetaceae; genus Streptantibioticus_B. The sequence continues at coordinate 69,150 of JAFAUH010000359.1, forward strand.
CCGAGCAGCGGCCGGATCTGTTCGGCGAAAAGGGAATGCTGTTGCTCGACCGGGATGTGACAGGCCGCGCCTCGGCCATCAGCCATCGTCAACACCGGGCGCTCATCCTGGCAGCGGCTCCCGCCCACCTCGCTGCGGAATGCGCACCGCGGATGGAATGGGCAGCCCGACGGCGGATCGATCAGACTGGGCGGGGTGCCCGGGATCGATCGCAGCGGTACGTCGACCGGTGCCTTGCGCCGCGGTACGGAGCTCAACAGACCCCAGGAATAAGGGTGTTGGGGTGAGATGAGGATGTCTTGTACCGTCCCCTTCTCCACGCATCTGCCCGCGTACATCACCAGCACCTCGTCGCAGATGTGGGCGACCACACCCAGGTCGTGGGTGATGAAGATGATCGCGGTGCCGGTCTCTTGCTGCAGTTCCTCCAGCAGGGCGAGGATCTGAGCTTGGACGGTCACGTCGAGTGCCGTCGTCGGTTCGTCGGCGATGAGCAGTTCGGGATCGCAGACGAGCGCGAGTGCGATCATTGCCCGCTGCCGCATGCCGCCGGAGAATTGGTGCGGGAAGTCGTCGACCCGCCGCTCCGGCTGCGGGATGCCGACTCTGCGCAGCATCTCGATCGCCCGCTGTCGGGCCTGACGTCTGCTCGCCCCGGTGTGCTTGCGGAACGGCTCGGCGATCTGCCTGCCTACCGTGTAGTACGGGGAGAGCGCGGTGAGGGAATCCTGGAAGATCATAGACATCTTGTTGCCGCGCAACTTCTCCAGCGTGCGCTGACAGGCCCCGGTCAGCTCTTGGCAGTCGAGGACGATCTGGCCGGTGATGGTGGTGTTTCGGGGATTGTGCAGGCCCAGGATGGCGAGATTGGTCACCGACTTCCCGGAGCCTGATTCGCCGACGATACCGAGTGTCTGTCCCCGTTCGAGGTCGAAGGAGAGCCCGTCGACCGCTTTGACAGTGCCGTCCTCGGTGGCGAAACGCACGCACAGATCGCGTACCGAGAGGAAGGGTGTGATCATACGGCGCTTCTCCTTGGTCACGTCGGTCACGTCGGTCACGTCGGTCACGTCGGTCACGCCGGTCACGTCAGTCACGTCGGTCATGAGAGCCGGATTCGTGGGTCGATAACGGCGTACGAGGCGTCGATCAGGACGTTGAACAAGACGATGGCGGCGGCGCTGAAGAGCATCACGCCCATCTCCAGCGGCAGATCGGTCTGGGTGACCGCGGAGACCGCGAGCTGTCCGAGGCCGTGCAGGCCGAACGTCGCCTCGGTGATGATCGCGCCGCCGAAGATCGAGCCGAGGTCGATGCCGAAGATGGTGATGATCGGGCCCATCGCACCGCGCAGGGCGTAGCGGAAGAAGACATACGCGGCGCTCATTCCCTTGGCGCGGGCGGTGCGCACATGTTCCTCGGCGAGCTGTTCCACCATCAATGAACGTGTCTGGCGGCTGTAGTTGGACCAGAAGATCACTGACATCACCAGACACGGCAGGAGCAGCCCGCTCACCGAGCCGAGTGGGTTGTGAGTCCAGTCCGGGTCGTATCCGGGGTTGAGCCAGCCGAGGGTGTCGGCGAACAGATAGATCGCGAGCGGTCCAATGAAGTAGATCTGTACCGACTGGCCCATCAGCGACACCGAGCCGGCGATCTTGTCGAAGGGCTTGCCCTGCCGCCATGCGGAGATCAGACCGAGTCCGACACCAATGGCGAGGAAGATCGAGGCACCGCCGATGGCGAGCGAGAAGGTCGTCGGATAGCGGCTTTTGATGATCTCCCAGATCGGCATGTTGCTCGCGAAGGAGAGCCCGAAACAGGGGGCCGCGCAGTTGCCGAGCGGTAGATGACGGCCGAAGAAGATCCCCGTCAGGTAATCCCAGTACTGGAGTGGTACGGGCTTGTCGAGGCCCAGATTCTTGTGGATGAGGGCGACATTGCGCGGGTTGCAGTTCTTGCCGCAGGAGAGCAGCGCCGGGTCGCTCGGCAAGGTGAAGAAGAGCAGATAGGTGATGGCGCTGATCAGCAGCAGGATGACGAGGGCGCCGAGCAGCCGGCGGATGAGGAATCTGAACATGGCCGCTACTTCACCACTTCGCTACTTCGCTACTTGACGTAGATCGTGTTCGGGTTGACCGTGCCGAGGGAGGCGTTGTAGGTGACGCCGCCGAGTCCGGTCCCGTAGACCTGGAAGTACTTGTCGTACAGGTAAGGCACCTGAGGGGTGAGGTTCTTCATGATGTACGCCGACAGTTGCTGCCACTGCGCAGCCTGCTGCGCGAGGTCCGTGATCTTGTTGATCCGGTCGATGGCGGAGTTGACGTACGGGTCCTGCAGATGCGAGTAGTTGGCGCTGCCGTCGCTGACTTGGCGGCCGTCTTGGGTGGGTGGGATGACGGTGGAGGCGTTTGGCCAGTCGGCGGCCCAGCCGCTGCGGTAGATGTCATAGTTGTTGGTGACTTTGCCGATCAGACTGTAGTAGGACGTCGTATCGATCGCCTTGGTCTGCAGGTTGATTCCTGCCCGGGCCATCGCCTTCTGCAGGATCACCGCCACGTTTTGCCAGCGGTCGGTGTTGGCGTAGACGTAGGTGAGCTTGAGGTTTTTCACGTCTGCTTGTTGCAGCAGCTGCCTTGCCTTCGCCGGGTCGCCGGTGGGTTCGGCGAGCTTGCCGAAGGGGTCGTCGGCAGTGAAACCGGTGACTGTCGGGCCGATCAGATTGGTGGCCAGGTCGCCCTGTGCGGGACCGCCGAGTGCGATCTGGATCTGTTTCATGGGAAAGGCGTACATGATCGCCTGCCGCACTCGTTTGTCCTTGACGCGTGAGGTGTTGATGTTGAAGACGTCGACGAACGGCTGGTACTGGCTGATGGTGCGTCTGGTGTACTCGGCATCTGCCAGGATTGTTGGCATTTGGGCTGGATCGGCGCTCGACACCAGCGATACTGCGTCCTTGTCCTGATCTGCCGATGCCATCAGCCGTTGTGTCAGGCCAGGCTGGGAGATTCCCAATTGGATATGCCACTCGTCCGGATAGGCGTTGCGGAGCGGATCGGTCTTCGGATCCCAGAAGGTGTTGCGGGCGAGGATCATTGCCTTGCCCGGCTGATAGCTCTTGATCTTGTATGGGCCGTCGGAGAAAGGATTCTGGTCGTACCCGGTCTTTGTGTCCTTCGAGGGGAGGACCGGCGAGGCGGCCGGCAGGGCCATCGCGTACGGGGCGTCCGCGTGCGGCGACTGGAAGTGGAAGACAATGGTGCGGTTGTCCGGGGTGGCCACCAGCGAGTCGGGCAGCGACTTGCCGCCGTACGGGCCTGGGTAGGCGCTGCGGTAGTCGGATCCGGAGAGCCAGGTCTGAAGGTACTGCGGGCCAGCGGTCTCGAAGCTCGCGTAGAGCCGTTCGATGCCGTATTTGACCTGTTGGCTGGTGATTGGCTCACCGTCTTGCCACTTCAGGCCTGGCTTGAGGCGGTATGTCCAGCTCCTGCCGCCGTCCGACGGCTCACCCGTATCGGTGGCCAGGTCGCCGACGAGCACCATCCGGCCCGTCCTTGGGTCGATCTTGTAGTCGGTGAGAGTGCGGACGAAGAGGCTGCTGATCACCTGCTCACGGTTGACATATACCTGTGCCGGGTCGAGGTGATCGAGCCCGTTCTCCTCGAGGTCAACGGCTGTGCCGCCGCGCCTTGCGCCGGGCATCGAGGCGGCCGGACCGGCTGAGTCGGCCGCTGTGCCCAGCGTCACGGTCTGCACCGAGGCCGTCGCGCCGCCCGCGTCTGTGCTCAAGCCGCCGCCGGGTGGACTGCACGCGCTCATTGCGCCCATCGCGCTCATTGCGCTTATGACGAGGATGCCTGCCGCCGGGGTGATCCGGCGTACCGTATGCGTTCTCATCGGACCGTCCTTGGATCGAGCGCGTCCCGGACGGAGTCACCGAGCAGGTTGAATGCGACGACGAAGACGACCATGGCGATGCCTGGGAAGAACATGTAGGTGATGTCGGACCGGTAGTACTGCGCGGCGTCCTGGAACATCAGCCCCCAGTCGGGAGTGGGCTTTTGCATGCCGACACCGAGGAAGGACAGGCCCGCCTCGGCGGTGACGTTGACTGGTAGCAGTAGCGTCGCCTGGACCAGAATGGTGCTCCACACGTTCGGCAGCAACTCCCTGCGGATGGTCCGCCCGGGGGAGGCGCCGGACAGCCGCGCCGCCTCGACGTACTCGCGCTCCCGCAACGACAGCACCTGCGACCTGACCAGCCGCCCGAGGCTCATCCAGCCCAGTGCGAACTGCACCAGGACGAGAGCGGTGAACCTGATCCAGGTCGGCTCCTGGTCGCTGGGACTGACGAACATCGCGATGATGACGGGCGTGAATGCGATGAAGAACAACTGGCTCGGGAACGACATCATCAAGTCGGAGAAGCGCCCGATGACGAAGTCCGTGCCGCCGCCGAGATAGCCCTGGACGAGGCCGACGCAGACGCCGAGCACGACGGACAGCAGCGTCACGCACAGGGAGATGCCGAGCGAGGTGCGGATGCCGTACACCAGCAGCGCGAAGGTATCGCGGCCCAGGCCCGGTTCGATGCCGAACCAGTGGTCGGCGTCGATGCCGCCGTTGGCCTTGATCGGCAGGCCGTAGGAGTTGAGCAGGTTGTCGTCCTGGCCGTAGAGGGTGTACGCGTCCTTGCCGTACAGCGCGGTGATCACGGGGGCGAACACTGCGATCAGGAGGAAGACGGCGACGATCACTGCACAGACGACACCAGTCCTGTCCCGCTTGAAGCGCAGCCAGGCCAGTTGCCGTGGCGAGCGCCCGGTGACCGCCGCGGCGAGGGCGGGGCCCGCGGGTCCCGCGGTGCCGCCGGCCGGTGCGGGTTCCGGGTCCGTCGCTGCTTGCGTGGGACTCGACATAGTCGCGACCAACCCCCGCGCCGTGAGTCGTCATCGCAGCCGTGTGAGGTGACTGCCCGTCTGATGGACTGTGGCAATGATGTCAGCACGAGTCAAAGAAGCTCACCGAATGAAACGGGCAAAACACCCAATCTCCCGGCTGCGGCACCGCGGCCGGGGAAGGAATCGGGGGGCGGTCATTAATGATCACCGTAGACCATCCATTCGGCGTACAAGCCAAGGCTCGGCTGCGCGCGGCGCGACCGGGGCGCTCGCGCGGCAGGCTGACGACCAAAACCCACCCGCTACGACAAGACTCCGGAGGGCTATCTGGTCGGACTGCATCTGCGCGGCGCATTCATCTGACTTCGCAGCCTCCAACCCGCCACATGATCAGAATTCGGAACAGGCCTTAGGATTCACTCCGGGATCGGCGATACAAGGAGATTGCCAATTCCGGTGGAAGATTCGGGATGTAGCTCGCCTCTCCGGTTTCCTTGGAGATTACGAGGTGAGCTCCCCCGAGTTCCGGTGGGCGCCCCGCGTCGACTTTTGGCAATGCAACCAGGCAGATGAGGTATCCAAGATCAAATTCATGCACCTCTGCCGGGGCGGGAGTTCCGTCGGAGCGCTTGGGCAAGAAATGTGTTTCAGCGATCTCGAGGGCTTCTGCAGCGCTTCCTGGAATAGGCTTCCGGCGGTTGTCGTTGTTCCCTGCTGTTGTCATAATCTCTCCTTATTTCCGAATTCTCCGGTCACGCCGGCATCCGGTTGGCGTCAAGGATCCCATACCAAACTTCCGCAGCATGTGGGTAAAGTGGCTCTAGTGAGACGATACGAATCTGGGCATCGCCCCACACAACAGTCCCCTCATAATTGAGGGCCAGTAAAGCGTGTCCATTTCCGCCTTTCGCCCAAAGGACAGTGATGACCGCGCTTGATCCTTGGCCCGTTTGCACCAGCCTTTCAGCAATTTCTCTGTAGGCTGTGTCCGGAGGGCCGGCGGGCCGCAGCGGAGCTCCCATCCAATACTCTGTGTTTCCTACACTGTTGCGCTCGGCGAAAAAATAGCTGAGGCTGTCGCGGGCGTCGTAATTGGGTATTACCCGGCCCGACACCTGAGGATTTCCGTACCAGGTCTCAAGTGCAGCTCGGGTCGTTTCGCTGCAATTAGTTGCCCGGCCAGGCGCCTCAAACCCACCGTCATTTACCAGACTGAACCAGCGGTCGAAAGGGTTGGGAAATTTCTTGAAGGTTCCGTCTGTGTCCAGAGGCAAGGCTTCCTCGAGCGCGCGCTGCTCGACAGCGTCCGGCTCCAGCAGACCGCCTGGGCCGTCTTTCATATTCCAGCGGATCTCCCGGAAGCGATCCGCTTGGTGAGCAGCCAACTCGAACTTGGGTCGAGCGAACAGAGGATCCGGGAACAGCGGTGCCTGTTGGACGAGTGGTTGGGGAATGTCTTGGATGATTGGTATTGCTTCGTCGTGCAGTTCGTCGATCCAGTTGGTCAGATCTTGTTGGGTCGGGTCTTGTTGGGTCAGTTCCTGTTGGTCGAACCAGTCCTGTCCTTGCGGCGAGTGGTCCTGGGACACCCGCTCCTGCCAGTCGAACCCGTGCTCCGTGATAGTCCAATCCGGCACGCTGGTCGGGGTGAATCCGTTGTTCATCCCCGTCCTCTCAACGCGCGGCTCCACGACGTCCGCGGTCAAAAACGCATCACCGTCGACCTGCTCACAGTCAAACGACTCCGAGGTCAAGAACCTGGACAACGCCTCGTGCGCCATCTCCTCGCTCGCAACGCCACCGTCCACGAATTCCACGTGTGAGATCCAAAACGGCTGGACCTCCAGTTGCGGGGTGTGCGCGACTTCAGTGACGGGGGCTCCGGCGTGCGCCAAACCGCCGGCCGGCTCCAGCCGGACCGGCTTGGTCTGATGCATCGTCAGGTCATAGCGCAGGATGCCGCCCTCGACGCGCTCGTCGGTCATCACCGGGTGACCGTCGACGTTGAGCTGCACCACCAGATGGGTGCTCTTGTCCTCCAGTGAGAAGCCGCCCGCACCGAGCCGGTCCACCAGCTCCCGTGGGACTGCCACCTCTCGGAACAGCGACTTCAAGGACACGCTGCCGCCTTCTACCGAGCGACTCACCGTACCGTCCGCCCGGTACTCCATCCGCACTGTCCGCCCGGCCAGCGCATCGATCCGCTGGCCGATGAGGCTGTCTTCGGTCGGCATCCGCACCTGCAGCGATTCCAGTCGCAAAGTGGAGTCAAAACTCCACTGCAGGGCACCTTCGCCGGCGGTGATGGTCACCGTCTCGTTCGCGCCCAGCAGTACCTCACGGCCAGGCACCACCTCACCGGTGGCGTCGACCAGCTGGAACGGCGTGGATTCGAACCGCCCACCGGTCAAGGAGCCTTCCATCATCTGCAGATGCAGCCCTTCCAGGCCCGGCGCTGACAGCGGCACCTCCCGCACGGTGCCCCTGCTGAAGTGCACCATGCCCTGCGGGCCCCCGGAGATGGTGAACCCTCCACCGGGCTGCAACTCGACCACCCGGCCGGCGAGTACCTGGCCATGGGCGTCGACCACCTCCAGGTGCGGCACCCCCTCCACCGGCGCCCACCGGATCCGCGCACCCTCCAGCCCAGCCACCCCGTGCAGCGGCAGCGCCTCCCCTACCACACCCTGCCGTGCGAACGCCGACGGCAAGGTCCGCGGAGGGGCACTGTGCACCGCTTCCGGCGTCGTGGCCGCCCCGGGCTTGAGCAACTCCAGCGTCTGGTGCGGGTCGGCGACGTGCACGGGGACGGTGACGGGAGCGGTCACGTGGTCCATGCCCGACACCTGGCTCAGCACCTGGTGGAACAGCTGCTTTTCCGCCTCGGGCGGCAGCCCCTCCTTGCCGATCCGCTCCAGCGTCTGCAGCGCCGGGGGGGCGAACACACTCGTGACCGGCACCAGCAGACCGGAGTGGGTGGGGATGGCCCCGGTCTCCACGACAATCTGGTCAAGGTGCTGCTGCCGCAGCTCCGATGGAGAAGGCACCACCGGTACCAACGGCGCATGCTCTCCCGCCCCCACCTGGAGCCCCCGCTCCTCCAGGCCGGGTAGTCCGCCGACCCTTGAGGTCTGCGGCACCCACAGCGTCGTCCCCGACGACTCCCCCAAAAACACCGGCCGCCCCGAGCTCTCCCCGGGCACCGGCTTCACCATCGGGGCTCCGCCCGCCAGGCCGGGCAGCGGGGCAGCACCCAGCTCCTTGGCCAGCGCGCCGGCCAGCGCCTGCGCCGCCTCCTCCCCTTGAGTGTGCAACACATACGCCACCGCCACCAACGAGGCGAACTCCTCCCCCCGCAGCCCTTGCGCCCCCGCCTCCCGCACCAGCACCGGCGCCATCCCCATGACCGGCTGCACCAGCCCGCTCGCTCTCACCAACAGCTGCTGGAACTCGGCCTGGGGCAGCTTCTCCAAACCGGTGAGCATCCGATCCCAGCGCATCCCGGCCACCACCGGCGCCACCTGCGGCTCATGCAACCCGGCATCCCCCGCGTGCGCGCCCACAAGCCCCATCTCGTGCAGCCCGGCGGCCACCACCCCCTTGCCGACCTCCCCCAACCGCCCATACCCGGCCCACCCGGCACGGAAGTCCACTATCCCCTTGCTCCAGTCCGCCGCCTCCCGCAAC
>JAFAUH010000279.1 GCA_019243445.1 Streptomycetaceae bacterium
GTTCATGCTGGTTTCCCAGTGTTTCGGTGGTCATAGCGTCAGGGGAACGCCCGGTTACATTCCGAACCCGGAAGCTAAGCCTTTCAGCGCCGATGGTACTGCAGGGGGGACCCTGTGGGAGAGTAGGACACCGCCGAACAATTCTTATGGACCCTTGGTCCTGGCCTAAGCGCTGGGACCAAGGGTCTTTTGTTTTTCTCATGTGCGCGGTCGCCCGTCGAGTACGAGAGACTGGCACTACAGCAGCACGAAGCTAGGAGTCACGTCGATGTCCAACTCGTCCGAAGATCGCTCCCAGCGGCCTGACCGGCCCGAGCGCAGGGAACGGAGTGCGGGTGCCGGAAACCGGCGCGACTTCCGCAGTGGAGGGCCGCGTCGCAGCGAAGAGCGGGGCAGCGGTTTCCGCCGTGAGGACCGCTCGCGCGGCCGTGATGACCGTGGTGGTTTCCACCGCGATGACAGGCGCGAGGACCGCGGCTATGACCGGCGGGACGATCGTTCTCGGGGTCCGCGGCGTGATGAGGAGCGGGGCGGTTTCCGGCGTGACGACCGGCGTGATGACCGGCCGCGTTACGGGGCTAATCGTGGTGATGAGGAGCGGGGCGGTTTCCGGCGTGACGACCGCCGTGATGAGCGGCCCCGTTACGACCGTTCACGTGATGAGCGGCGCGGTGATGATCGTTCTCGGGGTCCGCAGCGTGGTGAGGAGCGGGGCGGTTTCCGGCGTGATGACCGCCGTGATGACCGGCCGCGTTACGGGGCTAATCGTGGTGGTGAGGAGCGGGGCGGTTTCCGGCGTGACGACCGCCGTGACGACCGGCCTCGCTATGGTTCCGACCGCCCGCGCTTTGATCAGCCGCGTGAGGACCGGCGCGACGATCGTCCCTCCTACGACCGTCCCCGCGACAATGAACGTGGCGACTATCGTCGTGACCGGCGTGACGACCGTGGCCGCCCCCGCGGGCCGCGCCGTGACGACGTTCATGGGCGCGAACGGCGTCCGTACGGGCAGGGCTCGGGCAGTGGACGGAACCGCTTCGAGGGAGGCCGTCGCCGTGACGATTCCCGGGAAGAGCGCGAGCCTGTCAAGCGGCTGCCGATTCCCGAGGACGTCAACGGTGACGATCTTGACAAGGCCGTTATGCAGGAGCTGAAGAGCCTGCCCAAGTCACTCGCGGAAGATGTCGCGTGCAATCTCGTCATGGTGGCTCGCCTCCTCGACTCCGAGCCGGAGCAGGCATACGCGTACGCGAAAGTGGCCTTCCGGCTTGCCTCACGCGTGCCCGCGGTTCGGGAGGCCCTGGGCTTCGCGGCTTACGGCACCGAGCGGTATTCCGAAGCGCTCGCCGAATTCCGTGCCGCGCGTCGTATGACGGGGGCCGTGGAGCTGTGGCCGGTCATGGCGGATTGTGAGCGGGGACTTGGCCGTCCGGAGCGGGCTCTGGCGATGGCAGGAGAGCCCGAGGTCCAAAAGCTCGACAAGGCGGGCCAGGTCGAGATGCGACTCGTTGTCGCCGGCGCCCGGAGGGACATGGGGCAGCCCGACGCGGCCGTGGTGACGCTGCAGAGCCCCGAGTTGGCCTCGACCGCCGTGCACCCGTGGACGGCGCGGCTGCGCTACGCATACGCAGACGCATTGCTCGCGGTCGGGCGTGAGAAGGAGGCGCGCGAGTGGTTCGCCAAGGCGCTGGAGGCGGACCAGAGCGGAAGCACCAATGCTTCCGACCGGCTGGCTGAGCTGGACGGTGTGGAGTTCGTGGACGCGCTGGATCCCCGTGCCGAAGACGTCGAAGACGTCGAAGACATCGAGGACATCGAGGACGCGGAGGAGACCAAGGAGACCAAGGCCGACGAGACCGCAGAAGCGAAGCCGGTATCCGCTTCCGAGCTGAAGTCCGAGTCCGAGTCCGAGTCCGAGTCCGAATCCGAATCCGAGTCCGAGTCCGAATCCGAATCCGAGTCCGAGTCCGAGTCCGAGGCGGATCGGTCGTGCGTCCTCGACGACCCCTTCCAGGAGCGGGAATCCGGCGAGGCCGACCGGACTACCAGCTGAGGACTGGCTTGGCTGACCGCACAGGAGGGGCACCGCATACTGCTGGGGTCCCTCCTGTCGGTTTACTCCAGGTCGAGTCCGCGCAGCACCAGGCCTGATGCAGGTTTTGGTCCGAACGACGTCGACTTGTGCGGCATCATCACGCCTTGCCGTGCCAGGTGGAGCACGGTGGCCTCCGGCACTGGACGCATCAGCACGGCCGTGCCTCCGAGCCGTTCCGCCTGGCGTACGGCGGCGGGAGCATCGTGTACGTAGCCAATGTGCTCAGGAAGGTCCGGGACCTGCCACAGCCGGTCAATGAGCAGGCTGTGCAGCACGGTCGTGTCGAGTCGCCGCCACGCCTCCGGTCCGTCACGCGGTACTGCTTCGTCGACTTGATGATTGTCGGGGTGCGTGACGAGGTAGAAGCCCCCGTCGCCGGCGAGCAGATACGAATTCCGGCTACCGCTGCCCGTCACCGCCGCGTCGAGCGCGTCCAGCGCTTCCGGCAACGGACCCTTCACACTCTCCACATCGAAGACGCTCCGCACGGTCCGGAGCGCTTCGGCCACCGGCAGATGCTGTAGTACGCGGTGGATCGCCCGTACCTGTAGCGGGAAACGCGTTGTGTCGACGAGCAGCACCAAGCCGTAGTTCCACGGCCCGGGCTCGCGCTGTTCGTCGCGCAGCCGCAGATAGGTCGCCCAGCGATGATGGCCATCCGCGATCAGTGCCTGACGCGGAGCGAGTGAGGCATCGATCGTTGCGATCTCGGCGGGGTCGGTGATTGCCCACAGCCGGTGTCTGACGCCATCCTCCGTGGTCGTGCAGAGCAATGCAGGCCGCTGGACTGCGCGATCCACGGCGCTCGCCGCCGCGTCGTCCTCCTCGCCGCGGTAGGCGAGTAGCAACGGTTCCAGATTGGTGGCGGTGGCCCGCATCAGCCCGGCACGATCGGCGACGGGGGCGGGCATCACCTCCTCGTGGGGGAGCACGACTTTCTCGTCTGCCGTGGTCAGGCGCAGCGCGCCGATGAGCCCGCGCTGTATGTCTCCTTGTGGGCCGGTCTGTTCGTACACGTACAGCGCTGGCACCGGGTCGGGCGCCAGCACGCCTTCTTCGCGCCAACGGCGCAGCGTCCGGGCAGCCTGTATGTGGTTGGCGGCTGGTTCGCCGTTTTGCGGGAGGATCAGCCGGACGACATTGTGCGGGTCCGCGCTCTGCAGTGCGTGCACCTCGTCCGGTCGCACGACGACGTCGTACGGTGGCGAGGTGACTGCGGAGAGGCTGCCGACTCGCTCAGAGACGTAACGCAACCCGCGGAACGGCGCGAGCCGCAGGCCGGGGGTGGGGCCGGCCAGCTCTGGAATGCTCATCAGCGCATGCTATGCGGACTGCGAGACGCTGCGATCATTGCGAATGGCGGCGCACGAGGCGTCCAGGCGATGTGAAGGAGCGAAAAGACGATGAGCCATCCGACCCGGCCCGAGGCCAGCGAGAGTCCGTTGCACAAGACATACGACACCGCCCTGCTGGACTTGGACGGGGTCGTCTACGCGGGCGGGTATCCGATTCCCCACGCAGTCGCGTCGCTCCGTGAGGCACGCGAGGACGGGATGCATCTGGCGTATGTGACCAACAACGCACTGCGTACGCCGCAGGCGGTGGCCGAGCATCTCACTGAGCTCGGGGTACCGGCCGGAGCGAGCGATGTGATCACCTCGGCTCAGGCCGTGGCGCGGCTGATCGCCGAGCAACTGCAGCCGGGCGCGCGGGTACTGGTGATCGGCGGGGAAGGACTGCGCTGGGCGCTGCGGGAGCGAGGCATGGAGCCGGTGGATTCCGCGGATGATGAGCCAGCGGCTGTGGTGCAGGGATACGGGGGGCCGTCGTTCACGTGGGACCGGCTGGCCGAGGCCTCGTACGCGGTGGCACGTGGTGTGCCGTGGTTCGCGTCCAACACCGATCTGACCATTCCTGGTCCGCGCGGCCTCGCCCCGGGCAACGGCGCGGCCGTGGAGGCCGTACGCCTGGCGACTGGTGCGGAGCCGCAGGTTGCGGGTAAGCCGCAGCCGCCGATGCATCGCGAAACGATTCTCCGTACGGGGGCGGAGCGGCCGCTCGTGGTCGGGGACCGGCTGGACACCGACATCGAAGGCGCGCATACGGGCGGGGTCGACTCGCTACTCGTCCTGACGGGCGTTACCTCGCCCGCACAGCTGCTCGCCGCCGAGCTGCACCACCGGCCGACCTATGTCGCCGCCGACCTGCGAGGGCTGCTCGTCCCGCAGCCGTGCGTCGAGGAGACGGCGCGGGCGGCGGGCGCCGGCTTCCGCTGCGGTGGTTGGACGGCCTCCGCGGATGGCGAATCGCTGCTCGTGGAGGGCGCCGGTGATCCGTACGACGGGCTGCGGGCGCTGTGCGCGGCGGCTTGGACGGTAGCTGGGGGTGGTGCGTGCGCGCTGGACGCGGACAAGGCGCTGGGCCAGCTGGACCTTTAGCTGGAGCTGGGCCTGGATCCAGATCTGGGCCTGGATCCAGGCCCAGCCCGGACAGGGCCTAGAGCAGGGTGCGCAGCCGCAACAAGTCGAGGAGGCTGGCCTCCAGCCGGACGCGGCCACTCGCCCATGCCTTGGCGAAGTCGAGCTTCTTGTCGACGAGCGCGACCAAGTCGTCCCCGGCCATGGTCAGCCGGATCTGGGCATGCTCGGACGGCGGGCCGGGGACGGTGGTCACTTCTTGGATGCGACCTTCCACGAGCCGCCCGGTAAAGGTGATGTCGAGGTCAGTTATCCGGCAGCTCAGCGAGCGGTCCAAGGCGGCGGCGCGACGTACGTCGCCCGCGGCTTGGCCGAGGTTTTCCGACAACCGGTCGAGTGCGGTCCGGCACTCCTCGATAGTCGCCATACGTGAAGCTGCTCCCGTTTCGTGACGATCATGTGGCCCGTACCGGTCGACGGTACACCGTACCCGCGGCCTTCTGTGCCGGACTCCGGATGACGTAGTGGGCCGGGTACGCGGTAGCGTCATGACCATCACCATGAGGGGTAATGGCGAGGCGAGGAGTGAGGGCATTGCGTGATGCGTTGCGCACCTGTCTGCAGATCGCGGGCGGGCTGACCGAGGCGACTCGGCGGCGGGCCTCCGAGACTGCCCGGCACCTGCTTGACCAGGCCGGGGTGGACCTCGACGAACTGCAGCGGAAGGTCAGCGACCGTATCCCTCCGGAGGTGCAGACGCTCGCGGACGAGCTGATCACTGCTGGGCGCGCCAACCGTGACCTGCTGGCAGGGCTGATCAGGGAAGAGGTCGACAAGACGATGGCGAGGATCGGGCACCTCGCCGACGATGTGACGAAGGTTGGAGTGATCCTGGAGGCGCTGGAGCGCAGGGTGCGCAGGTTGGAGGACACAAAGCCGGCTCCGACCGGCGGCGTACAGATGGCTCCGGCGCGCGAGCGGATCTCGTTCGCGGAGGAGGCGGGGCCGACTGCGCTGACGGAGGAGGCGGGGCCGATTGCGCCGCCGGAGGAGGCTGCGCCGGAGGCAGTTGCGGCAGCCCCAAGGGCCGTACCTGTGAAGAAGGCTGCTACGAAGAAAGCCGCACCCGTCAAGAAGACTGCCGCGAAGAAGATCCCTGCCAAGAAGACTACGCCTGCGAAGAAGACAGCTGTGAAGCAGGGGGCGGCCAAGAAAGCCGCGGCGAAGTCAGCCGCCGTGAAGAAGGCCCCGCCCGTGAAGAAGGCCTCGCCCGCGAGCCCCGCGCGTGATGGCGGGGAGGCGCGCGATGAGTGACCTCGTCGTCGAGCCGAGCCCTGGGCCCGCCATCGCCTCGGACGAGGCTTCCGGTCCGGTGCCGCTCGGGATTGAGACGGAGGCAACGGGGAACGCTGAGATCGATGCGTTGCTCGAGCGACTGCGCGATGCAAACGCCCTCCCTACCGAGAGCCATATTGAGGTGTACGAGGATGTGCACCGGGGTCTGCGCGAGGTGCTCACCGCGCTCGACACGCGGCCCGGCTCGCCGCCCCCGCACCCGCCGTACAACGACAGGAGCTGAACCGCACGTGGCTCGACGCCGACTCGACGCGGAGCTCGTGCGCCGCGGGCTCGCCCGATCGCGCGGGCACGCCGCCCAGCTGATCGCTGCCGGACGAGTGACCGTGGGCGGCGGTACCGCGACCAAGTCCGCGACTCAGGTTGAGACCAGTGCCGCCGTCGTCGTC
>JAFAUH010000218.1 GCA_019243445.1 Streptomycetaceae bacterium
GCCCCCTCCCACAACCCCCGCATCCCCGCACCCACATCCCGCAAACCGATCAGACCCCGCACATCCGGCACCAACAAATTCGTCGCCGCCCACAACAAGCTCTTCCAGTTCTCCCTGCCCCGCGCCACATCCACCACATCCATCGCAAACGCCGCCGCCCCCGCCGCAAACGCCATCAACCCCAACGGACCCGTCACAAACATCGACAAAATCGCCAACACCATCGCCGTAATACCCAGCGCGATCTTCAACCCCCGCCAAATCCTCTCGAACAAACCAGGCACCTTGACCGGCTGCGACACCATCGCCGCAGCATCCCGCAACACCGCCTCCATCCGCCCCGCAGCCCCACCCACCGCATCCAACTGATCCTGCACCCGCCGCCGCAAACCCCCCAGCCCCGGATCCTTCGCCCCCACCCCACCACTGGCCTCATACGCCCCCCGCACCACCTGCTGCGCCGCCACCAACACCAACCGGTACTCAGCCACCGCCTCCCCCGCCAACGAAAACGACCGCGCAATATTGAAAACAAAAGTCTTCAACCGACCCGAGACCACCTCCCGCAACGCATCCGCCGTCGCCCCCACAAAACCCTCCGACGCCGACGCCACAAACGCATCCAACCCCTGCGACACCGACCACGCCGTATCCCGTAAAAACGTGAAGTCATCAATGATCCCCTGCAACACCCGCGGATCACCCGGCAACGGATCCCCGTCAAACCCCAACTTCCCCCAGTCCTCCGGCGACCGCATCGGCTGACCGAACCCAGAGCTGGACACACCGGAAGGGGGAGGGACAGTCACCGAATCTCCTCAAACTACGCCTCGAACTACACTGCCAACGACCATGCTTCAGCGGCAACCAAGACAACGACCATGGCAGCCATGACAACCGCCCGCAAAGACACAGCCATGGAACACGCCACGCCCGCAGCCGTGGAAGGCAGTTCACACAGGAGCGAACTTGCGCCATTTTCCTAAGACGCACTCATACCCCTGCACAGTTCAGAGATGTGACATGGGTCATTCGTTTCTGATGCAGAGTTACGCAATAACAGCGATGCACCCAAACTACACCAAAATGCCTTCTTATACCCCGAATTGACATGACATGACATGACATGACACTCACGCGCAAGCCAGCCCTCAGATCATGTGCGCCAACCTTTGACTATGCACCGATTTGCCCTGCTGTGCCCGGCCGGATCATTGGATCGTTAAATGGGAGCTTAATCGACTGATTCATCCCCCACCCATCATTCGACCGGCACTTACGGGATATCACATCATGTAACACCAAACTGCACTCTCTGCGTGGTACCTACTCGGCATCAAGTTCGCCCGGCTCTTGCGTTATCGGTCCACCTGGCAGAACGTCTCCTACACGGTCGTCGCTCTCCTCTGCCCGGCGACTGCCCCTGGTGAACCCCACGACGCGAAAGTGAGTCCCTAAGATGGCTGTGCATAACAAGCGCGCCCGCACCGGCGTCACCCGACGACGGGCGATCATCGGCGGTGCAGGAGGCGTGGCCGCTCTGACCGTGGCAGGTGTGGCCATGGCCGATTCCACCGGGAGAAATGGCGCTTCCGGCACCGCGCCATCGTCCGCCGGCGTACCTCCGCTGGATTCGGTAAAGTTCGGCGATCCCGCCTCCGAAAAGGCGCACTCGCTCAACGCCACCTTGTCCAGCACGGTCATCGGTGGAATGAAGCAGACGGCACGGATCTTCCATCCCACCGCTCCCACCGGCGTCTGGGGTGGAAAGGCAGCCTTTCGCCTCAGATGCGATCCGAAAGCAGCCACCTATGTCACCGTGAAGCTGTGGGGCTCCGACAAGGGCTACAACAAGGGCATGCTGATGCTCTTCTGCGACGGCGAACAGGTCGGCCATCACCAACTCGGAGCCGTGGATCCCGTCGACATAGCCTCGGACTCCATGCGCAAGCCGGGGTGCTTCTACTACCACACGCTGCCACTGCCCACATCGATGACCAAGGGGCGCAGCGAGGTCCAGCTGGAGATCCGTTCCATGGGTCATATCTGGCGCTACGGCATCTCCACGGACGACTACTACCGAAAGCTCGAACAGCCCACCCGCGGCGTGTATCGCGTCTACACCCACACCGACCCGTTCTTCACTCCGCCCAAGGACGATGTCCAAGGCAACGTTCCTCTCGCCTCCGCAGCGCGCAAGACGCCCGGCGAGGCGGACATGCTGACCCGTATCCACAATCGGGTCACCGGCGACATCAACCGGCTGCTCGCCGGGTCCGGGAAGGGGTTGCCGCTGTGGAACGTACTGTTCCTCGCCGAGGCCTATGCGATGCCTTCCACCAGCGCCTACAACAACGGCAAGGCACTGGACCGCATCGTGGAGGCGCTGGACTCGCTCTACACCGCATACCTGGCCAACGCCCAGTCGACGCTGAACAACCCTGCCGACCAGAAGTGGGGAGGCCACGGCATTGTCGGGCACATCCTGTTCCTGGTCGCCGGCGCACTCGGAAACCGCCTCACCCCGTCCCGCCGGTATGCCTACACCCGGCTTCTGGTAGACAGCCGTGACTACTGGCGGCAGCACCTGCCCGGATACACCATGCAGGCGATGATCTGCGCCCACGGCATCTACTGGGCCAACCGCGGCCTGACCGCCATCGCCCCGGGCAAAGCACTGCCCGAGTCCAAGGCCCGTACCTACCTCCACCAGGCCGCCGGAGTGTCACCCTGGCTCGGGCCGGAAAGCGCCGACGGCACCCCGACCCGGCCGCTGGGCAGCAACTACCACAGCATCACCGCCAAGGGCCTGAGCCGCGAGCTGGGCTACGTCGGCCACTACGGCGAGGTCCTCGACTGGGTGACATTGCTGTATGAGGCGGTTACTTCACACGGTGGCCCGGCGGACGAGGCGCTGCGCTCCCAAATCGTCAAGATCGCCCAAGCCCGGGCGTCGTTCCGCTTCCCCTCCCCCGACGACGACGGCTACCGCGCTATGCGCATGCAGGCCATCGTCGGCTGGCGCGACACCGACTACCCAGGCGTGGTCGCCTACGGCCAGCCTTCCACCACGACTGGGCACCCCTTGATGGCCGCCATCGCCACCGGTTCACCGATCCTGGCCGGACATGCCCAGCAACTCATCGCCGATGGACAGTTGTGGAACCAGCTGGACATGTTCGCCGGCTACGACGCTCCGGATGTTGGTGCCACCGCCTTGCGTTTCCTCCGGGACTACGAAGCCTTCAACAAGCTGGGCAAGAGCGGGGCCCGGCTGCCCATGACCGCCGGGCAGAAGGACTACGTTTTCTCCGACGAGGAGAACGGGGTCGTCGCCCTGAAACACGGGGACGAGATCCTCTACGCCTCCCTGTACTGGCGTGCCCTGTACGGCATCAACGGCCTTGCCCGGGTGCACCACATCACCCCCAGGTTCGACCGCTCCGGAACCGTCCGCCTGCAGATCGTGTTCCCCGACTCCGGCCTGCGCTACACCGAGCCCGACTGGACCAACTACGGCTTCGCCAACGGTGGTTACGCCGCACCCGGGCCCGTCCTCCACCAGGCCTTCGCCGGTGAGAAACTTCCCATCGCCAAGGCCCCGGTCGGCGTCCCCCAACCACAGCCTGGTGTGGAGAATCCTTACGCTGGTCGCGGCACCTTCTACAGCCTGCGCTATGGCCCCTACCTCATCGGCATGAACGCCGGCAGCACCGCCCACTGGCTGACCACACCCGCATCGGGCACCGCCCGCAACATCGCCACGGGTGCGTCCGTCAGTCTCAACGGCCGTCTCCAAGTCGGTCCGAGGAGCACCGTGGTGCTCCACCTCCCGTAGCTCCGGCGGCCGGTGCCACGCGCACCATGCGCGGCACCGGTCCCGCATCAGGGCATCAACGCGGCACCGATCGAGGCGTCCTTGGTGTTGCTGAGGAACAGCGTGGAGGGCAGACTGCCGTCCGATCGGCGCGGGGCGGTCGTCAACGCAGCGCCGGTGAGGCGCAGTACCGAGATCGTCCAGCCCGACTGATCCCAGGAGTTGCCGGTGTGCCGTGCCCGGCTGCCCAGCCACGAATCGGGTTGATTCGCCAGAGCGAGGTTGCCCTGAAGGGTTGCGGCGGAGCGGACGAAGGCGAATCCCGCCGCCCCGTTGTGATAGGCCGTGTCATGGACGCTGAGCAGGCGGAAGTCGTCGTTGTGGCAGGATTCACAGGCGTAGGCGACGTTGGGGGCGTTGACGATCTCGATCCCCTGCACGGTGGTGTACGCGCCGCTTTGGACGACGAACCAGGCACGAGCGGGAAGCCCGGCCCCGTCGAACACGGGCCGCTCATCGCGGTAGTTGCTCACCGTGATGGGGCGGCCCACCGTGCCGGAGGTCTTGAGGGCGATCGTGCTCCCGGGGCGATACGTGCCTCCACGGACGCCGACCGTCTGGCCCGGCCTGGCCTTGGAGACGGCTCGGGTCAGCGTGGCGAACGGCCGGGCGAGGGTACCCGGATTCGTGTCGTCCCCATCGGGGGCGACGTAGTAGTCGGCGGTCGCCACGCCGGAGTAGGCGCGGGTAGTGGTCGTCGGAGTGGTGAACGGCGTCGTCCGCGAGGCTGAGGGAGTTGGGCCGGGCCGGTGCGCGGCGCTCGCGGCCGGGGTCGGGCTCTGCGCCGCTGGAATGGCGTGCGGGTGCGGAGCGTATTGATAGATCGCGGGGGCGGCGAGGGTGGCGAGCGCCGTGGTGGCGCCGACGGCCACGGCCGACTTCGCCGAGATCCGGCCCAGGCTGTGACGGAAGCCATGCCACCACGAGGACAGCAGCCCGGGAGCCATGCTGTATTGACCGTGCTGACCGACGAGACCCCGGATGCCCGCTGCCAGCGCGGCCGGGACCGCCAGCCCGCTGAGCCGGATCGGCACACCGTCGATCGAGCCCCAGGCACTCACCACCGCCTGGCAGCGCGGGCAGTCCTTCACATGGCGGCTGAGCTTGGTCAGTACCCGTCCTCCGGCCACGACCTGGCCGCCGTCCGTCAGCGCATCGAGATCGGGGCACCGCGGCCGGGCCCGCCAGGCGGCGAGCACTCCGACGGCGAGTTCGAGCTTGGCCTTCATCCGCTGTATCCGCACCGCCGTGTGGGGAACACTCAAGTTCAGCGCTTCGGCGACCTCGGTACGGCTCAACTGCCCGGCGGCCTCCTGCCACCACAGTGCCATCGTCTGGCGTTGGTCGTCATTGAGCCACCTACTGGCTTCCCGCAGGTCACTGCCCGCCCGGATCAGCGTCTGCTGGTCGACGGCGCGCTCGGCGAAGTCGCGGGACGTGTCGGGGACATCGGCGATGTCGGTCAGGGGCAGGTGGCGAGCCATGGTGGCTTTGTTCCGCCGTCCGTGATCGTGCATCTGCCGGATCGCGATGGCCACAATCCAGGACCGGAACCGCTCGGGTTCCCGTAGTCGTGGCAGCGCTCGCATGGCGCGCAGCATGGTCTCCTGGACGACATCGTCCACGTCCGCGTGCCCGTGCAGACCTCGCCCGACGATGTTGTAGACCAGGGGCAGATACTCGCTGAACAGGATGGCCTGTGCACGGGTGTCACCGGATCGGGCAGCGTTGACCAGGTCGGTTCCCGACAGCTGAACAGCCGTATCACCCGCCGTGGACGGTACCGAAGCCTTACGCAAAGCATCCTCACAGAGTCATCCCTCAGCGGAAGCGGTCATAATGGCACGCGCTTTCGAAAGGGCCAAGCCCAACCAGGTACGGATGCCTGTGCAAAATTCGTGGCCGAAGGCTTGTTATGGGCTCCTGCAGTGTCCGTCTCCGTAATGACAGCAGAGAAAGGAAACCGAACGGCATGTACCACGGCACGTACCTCAGTCGCGGCAAGCAGGCCCTCAGCAAGCGGCCCCGGTGGCGCATCGCGGCGCTGGCCGGCGTGGCGGCCTTCATCGTCATGGGCGGTGTGGCGACGGCGTCCACCGTCGTCACGGGCTCCGGTAAGCAGGCGGCCGACGTCAAGACGATCACGGTGGCCGCCGACGGCTCCGGTGACGTCACCACCGTCCAGGCGGCGATCGACAAAGTCCCGGTGAACAACACCCAGCCGGTGACCATCGCCATCAAGAAGGGCATATATCGGGGCGTCTTCACCATCCCGAGCACCAAGCCCTACGTGACATTGAAAGGCCTGGGGACCACCGCCTCCGACGTCGTACTCGCCGAGAACCACAGTGCCGACAGCAAGAAGCCGGACGGCACGCCGTACGGAACCTTCGACAGCGCGACCGCGCTCGTCGACGGCCATGACTTCGCGGCCTCGAATCTGACCATCTCCAACGACTACGACTACACGTCCAGACCGAGTCAGGCGGTGGCCCTGAAGCTGGACGCCGACCGCGCGGTCCTCACGAACGTACGGATCCTCGGCCATCAGGACACCCTGCTGGTCAACAACGACGCACGGGCCTACTTCCTGAAGTCCTCCATCGAAGGCACCGTCGACTTCATCTTCGGCG
>JAFAUH010000326.1 GCA_019243445.1 Streptomycetaceae bacterium
CCCCGCTGGCTGGTCCTGACGACCACCACCATGCGTCCCCTGCACCCAGACGGGCAAGGGCGGCGGAGGCGCTCGGGCTTCAAGACGACCGGGCGCGCCCGAGTGGTGCGAGGCGTGTGAAGTCGGCCACTGTGCCCAACCAGTGCAGCTGCCGGCTGGGGTGGCCTTTTATCGTCAGCCGGCCAGTTACCAAGCCACTCACGTCATTCCGCTGCCTTCGCGACTTTGACGCGGGAGAGCAAGCGGCCGTACGCCGCGGTGTCGAAGTCACCCGCCGCAGGGGCCAGGACTGTCGCCGCCGACAGGGCTGCCGCACGGGCAAGGCGCTGCGGCCACTCCAGCCCCTCGGCCAAGCCGGAGAGCAGGCCGGCGACGGCCGCATCGCCGGCGCCCGTCGGGTTGCCCTCATAGCGGGCGGGCGGGGATGCCCGCCAGGTGCCCTCGTCCGTGACTGCCAGCAGCCCCTGCGGGCCGTGGGAAGCGACGACGGCGTGGGCGCCGCAGCGCCGGGCCTGATGCGCGGCGTGCAACGGCTCGGTGAAGCCGGTGAGTTGTGTCAACTCGTCCGCATTCGGCTTGATCACGTCAGGATGGACGGCGGTGCCGCGCCGCAGCGGCTCCCCGCTGGTGTCGAGCAGTACGTACACGCCTGCCGACCGCGCGATGTGCACCAGCTCCGCATAACTGCCCGCCGACAGCCCTGGCGGCAGGCTGCCGCACAGCGCGACCGCCCGCGCCCCGGTGAGCAACTCGCGGTAGACACCCTGAAAGCGTGCCCACTCCTGCGCCGAGACAGTCGGCCCCGGCTCGTTGAACATCGTCGTGTCGCCGGAGCTGGCATCCACCACGGCGATCGTGCGACGCGTCTGTCCGCAGACGGGCACGAGCGCATCGACGACGCCGGGCGCGGTGCCCGCCAGATGGGTGCGCAGCGCGTCACCGGTGCGACCGCCGACGAGACCGGTGGCGACGGTGTCGTGGCCGAGCGCCGCGAGCACGCGCGCGACGTTGAGGCCCTTGCCGCCGGGCCGCTCAGCAATCTCACCCACTCGGTGCGTGGTGTGCGGCTGCACCCGCGGCACGCGGTAGGTGAGGTCGAGGGCGGCGTTGAGAGTGACCGTCAGGATCACTGGCTGACCACCTCTCATCGGACGTGCTCATCGTGCGTGGGCTTGGGCCGCACCAGCCACTCACCCTTGCGCATCACGCCCGCGAGGGAGAAGCGCGCGTCGAGTACCACCAAGTCGGCGTCCTTGCCCGGCTCCAGCGAGCCGATCCGGTCGTACAGACCGAGCAGCTTCGCCGGCCCCGCGGAGATCGCCTCGACGACATGTCCGACCGGCAGCTTGTCGACGGTGACGGCCCGCTGGAAGGCAGCGTCCAGGGTGAGGGTGGAACCGGCAATCGAACCGCCGTCGACAAGGCGGGCGATGCCGCCTTTCACCTCGACCTGCATCGGGCCGAGCGGATAGCGCCCGTCGTTCATCCCGGCTGCGCCCATAGCATCGGTGATGAACGCGACGCGGGCAGGACCTGCGGTCGCGAAGGCGAGTGCGAGAACGGCCGGGTGCAGATGGGTGCCGTCGTTGATCAGCTCGACGGTGACCCGCTCGTCCTCCAGCAGCGCGGCAACCGGGCCGGGCACGCGGTGGCCGAGCGGCGGCATCGCGTTGAACAGGTGGGTGGCCACGGTCGCGCCCGCCTCGATCGCATCGATCGTCACCTCGTACCCGGCATCGGTGTGCCCGACAGCGGCGATCACACCGGCGTCGGCGAGCAGCCGTACGGATGTCAGGCCGCCGGGCAACTCGGGAGCGAGCGTCATCATGCGCGCGGCGCCGCGGGCCGCGTCGAGCAGCTTTCGTACGCCGGGCCGGTCCGGCTCGCGCAGCAGCGAAGGCTGGTGCGCGCCACAGCGGTGCGGGGAGAGGAACGGACCTTCGAAGTGGATGCCCGCCAACTCGCCCTGCTCGACGAGCTCCGAGAGCACTGCGGCCTGGCGCGCGAGGTCGTCGAGATCACCGGTGACGGTCGAGGCGAGCATGGTGGTGGTGCCGTGGGCGCGGTGGGTCGCGGCGACTGTCAGCGCCTCGTCCGCCGATCCGGCGGAGAACGACGCCCCACCTCCGCCGTGCACATGGATATCGACGAAGCCCGGCACGATCCAATGCCCCGTCAGATCGGCGGTCGGGTACTCCTCAGGGGCGTTCATGGCGATCCGGCCGCCTTCGACCGTCAGGCATTCGCGTACGACACCGGACGGAAGCACCACCTGGGCTCCTGCAAGGACTTCGCGCCGGGCGTGGCCGGATACGGCCATCAGGCAGTCACCTCCACAAAGAGCCGGTCCCAGGCAAGCAGTCCCGCCCCCAGGCAGCCGGCAGCTTCCCCGAGGGCCGCCGGGACGATGGCAGGAAGCCGGTGGAAGGTGAGGCGCTGCTCGACCGCAGAGCGAAGCGGTACGAAGAGCGCATCACCCGCCTCGGCGAGGCCGCCGCCGACGATCACCACCCGCGGGTCAAGCAGGGCGAGAGCGGTGACGAGGCCGTCGGCGAGCGCATCGATGGCGCTCTGCCAGATGGCGCCGGCTTTGAGGTCGCCCGCTTCGACTGCCGCCGCGCACTGCGCCGCGGTGGCCTCCGGCTCACCGCTCGCCTCGGCCCAGGCGCGGCCCACTGCCGCGGCAGACGCCTCGGTCTCCAGACAGCCCGCCTGGCCGCAGGGGCACGGCCGACCACCCTGCCTCACCACGATATGGCCGATCTCACCCGCACAGCCGTGCGCCCCAGCCTCGATCCGCCCCTCGATGCCGATCGCAGCAGCGATCCCAGTGCCGAGCGCAAGGAAGAGAAAACGGTCTCGCCCGCGACCGGCGCCAAGACGTCCCTCGGCGAGGCCGCCGCAGCGCAGGTCGTGTCCAAGGGCGACGGGCAGGCCGCCGAGGCGTTCAGCGAGCAGCTCGCGCATCGGCACCTCCCGCCAACCGAGGTTGGCCGAGTACACGGCGATGCCCTTGGCGTCGTCGACGAGCCCGGGCACAGCGACGCCGACCGCCTCGGCCGGAGACCCCTGCTCCCGTACACCGAGTTCACACAAGGACGCGGCGAAATCGAGGATGGAGGCGATCACGGCCTCGGGACCGCGCTCCCGGCCAGTCGGGCGGCGCGCCTCGTACAGCAGCGTGCCATCCGCGCCGATGAGGGCGGCCTTCGTGACGGTGCCGCCTACGTCGAGGGCGATGACGTGTCTCATACGGAACAGTCTGACGCCCGCCCAACACATTCCCGGCTCGCTACGGGGCCGGGAAGGAGTGTGCATCCTCCCCGGTGAACGACTGGGATCCCCTCGCGGCCCGCACCCGTGCCCGTGCCCGTGCCCTCGCCACAGCGAAGGCCAGGGCCGACAAAGCCGCCCGCAAGGCGCGGAAGGCCGCCGAGGCGCTCGCCGCCATCGAAGATGAGGCTGCATGACACGCCCCGCCAGGGTGGGTGTCAAGACTCTAAAGGGGCCGGGGTTCCTCGCAAGAACATGCTGAAATGCCGAGTTGGCGTCACGGCGGCTGCCGCACGACCAGCCCTTGCGTGCGGCTCCTGCCGGGTGACAACCTGTCCACCCGTGCCGGAGGCTGTTTTGCCCGATCAGGACGTGTACGCCGTTTTGACCCGTGCTGCCCCGTGCTGCTGTTTCTCGGAGCCCCCTGTCGGGTTCGAACCGAAGACCCCCGCTTTACAAAACGGACGCAGATCGTGATCGGGGGTGATGGAGCGTGCCGCGTGGTGCCGATCCGGCTGGTCAGCGCCACACGGCGGGTTGCCGAGTCCGTGAGCGGATGGCGGGTGCTGGGCCGTCCGCTCACGCATCGCTCACGCAAGCCCGGGCTGTTCTCCCCGGTCAGACAGCGAGAATGACGGTTCGTTCGCGATCTTTCCCGGCCTTCGGCGAGTTCGGAGGGTGGCCCGATGAAGCGGATCGGGAGCAATCCCGGCACGCCGCTCAGGGCCGACTCACGAGCGTACGGGCTCATACGGGGGGCTCACCTTGGTGATCATTCAAACCGGCAAAACCTTGACCTGGGAGTTAGCGGAACCACGTCCCTTGCGTGAGCGGTCGATGCGGTCCCCCAGAAGGGTTTCCAGATCGTCCACATCCGAAGTGAGGATCTGGACCGGCTTGTCGGATGCTGCGATCGCGGTTGCGGTGACCATGGCGTCAATGGCGTACTTGTGGCCATGCACTCCTGCAGCTTTGAGCAGGTCTGACGCTTGTCGCGCGAGGTTCTTGGTGAGCGGTTCGACAGTAAGCCGAGACAGCGTCCAGGCCAATCGCGCGGGATGGAGCCGGTCATGGTCGGCCTCGACGATCGTGGCTGCGCTGATCATGACGCGAATGTCGTCTTCGAGTGCGACCGCGAGTCGGGCGGTCATCTTACGGTCGGCCCGCAAGTACAGCGAAAGGGCTTCACTGTCCAGGATCCAGGTGCCGCTCACGCCACCTCGCTGCGGGTGCCGAGTCCGAGCATCTCCTCACGAGCCGCCTGGATCTCCGCCGAGGTGAGCGCACCGTGGATCTCCTCATTGGCCTTGATCAACGCATTCAGATTGTCGCGCTCAATCTGCCGACGCACTGCGGCCTCTACGTAAGGGGACACACCGCGCTTGCCGGCGCGCTCACGGACTGACGCGATCACACTGGAGTGAAAGGAGACGGAAACGGAAACCGTGGGGTCATGCTCAGGCGCAGCGGCAGTTTCATCCATACGCCGACTCTAGCAAAACTTTTGCTAGAGCGTGCGGGCTGGCCGACGTCGGCTTCTGGACACCCGCGTTCGCCAGCGCGATTCCAACCTGCACAGGTTCCCTCACTCGCGGAGCGGCTGGTGCGCGGCTCGCTCGCCAGCGGCTGGGGGACCTTCGACGAAGCGCTCCCTGCCTACGCCGACGCCCTGAAACCCGCGGGCTTGGCTCACTACGCTGCCTTGCTGGAACGGAGCAGCGGGTCGGGCCACCAGCTGACGCGACTGCGCGAGGCATGCGCCGCGGTGAAGCCTGCGGAGCTCGATGGACAGACCTGTCGGCCACACAGCGGTCACTCACCATCGCCACCCAGCTCGTGATCGACGGCTGGGACATATACGAGAACGCTCCGAAGACCGACAGCGGCAGCAGGCTCATCGCCCTCGACGACGAAACGCTCCAAGTCCTCCTCGCACACAAAGAGCGCCAAGAGCAAGAACGGCACGAATGGGGCGAGGGATGGAAGGACACCGGCCGCATCTTCACCCAGGAGGACGGCTCACTCCTCCACCCCGGCAAGGTCTCCGACCACTTCGAGCGACTGATCATCGCCGCCGAGCTCCCACCAATCCGGCTGCATGACCTCCGTCACGTAGCCGCGACACTCATGCTCTCGGCCGGAGTCGACATCAAGGTCGTCTCAGAAACCCTCGGTCACTCGGACACCCGGATCACCAGGGACATCTATCAATCCGTCCTTGACGACCTGCCCGTGACGCCGCCGAGAAGGTCGTCCAGCTCGTACCCCGCTCACGCAAACGGCTCTCCATCGTGACCAGCGACGAGAACCCAGGCACCAAGCGCAACGGACGAAATCCTCAGCTTCGCAAGGCTACCAGTCCGCCGGAAGAACGCCCTGCCTGAGCGCCAAAAAGCGCCCCAAGGCCCCGGTCAGTCACATCTGACCGGGGTTCGCGTATGTAGATCAATAATCGGTCAGGCGCAAAGCCGATCACTCTCAGGCTCTCCAACACGGTCCCCCCTGAGAACTTGGGGCGGCCCGGTTCGCCACCTTTCTCTGACCCCGAGCGTCACGGGCACGGATGATCTTCGCCATCTGCGACTTGTAGAGACTTGTAGGGATCGGACACAGCCTCCGCGTGGCCCCGGGTCGTGCGCGCCCCTGCCGTGTCCACCGCCCGTGCAGCGGGCGTGCACGCTTGTCCACCGGTTGTCCACCGGCAGCCTCCCGGGCCGCCCGCCAGACCCGGCAGCAGCCACCAGTCAAGATCACGGAAAAGGAAAAGGAAAAGGCCCAGGTCACGGGCTTGGCGACCCGGGCCTTGCACTGAGCCCCCTGTCGGGTTCGAACCGAAGACCCCCGCTTTACAAAACGGACGCAGATCGTGATCGGGGGTGATGGAGCGTGCCGCGTGGTGCTGTTTCGGCTGGTCAGCGCCACGCGGTGGGTTGCCGGGTCCGCCGCCGGACGGCAGGTGCCGGGCCGTCCGCTCACGCATCGCTCACGCAAACTGCTGCTCTGACCTACGGGATCGTCCAGTCGGCGGCGTTGGTAAGGACGGTCACCACGGGCGGCGTATCAGTTCGCGTGTGAAACCGGTCAGGATGTGTGTCCGATGACAGCGAGAAGCAGCAAGGAAGGCGTCTTCCATCAGGGCTGGGGCACAGAACGGGCTTGGCCAGAGCGCCGATCGGCTCAAGGTGGCGATCAAGATTGGCGTGCGGGACCAGGCGCGCACGCGCGGGTGGTCCGAGAGCCCTCCGGCTTCCCGGCCCGCCCGTCGGGTTGCCCTCGCTGACGCACCCCACGCCGATGTCCTTGCACCACAGGTAGCAGGCGTGTTCCCAAGCGTCGAAGACCAGCAGTGCGGTACTGCCCTCGCCGACGTTGGCGTAGCGGTCGCAGACCTGCTCCACGATCCGACGGCGGCCACCGGTTCCCCGGCTATGGCGCCCCACCCCGGCCCCTGGACAGAAGTCGCCGCCACGTCGCTACGGCTTCGAGTCATTCATCTCAGGCGAACGCCTGAGTGGAGGACTTCCCGTCTTGTCAACGAAGGCTCTCAGCGATCTTCAGCAGCTGATCCTTGGTAGCTAGCCTTTCCGGATCATCATCCTTGTCGACGACGTTGAAAGTGTACACGCCATCGAACCAGGTGACAGAGCGAGCTTCGGGGTTTTGCGAAGTTAGGAGTTCTTGCAAGTATGCTCGATGACCATTCACCGTCACAGGAGCTCCTGTCGCATCCGTGACATCGCCGGTGATCTGCGTGATAGCCAGATAGCCACGATTGGAAGCTCGTTCATACGCGCTGGTCCAGGCCGGGGTCGGGGGAGTTTCGAACGGCGTGGGAATCTTTCCGCCGATCGGATTACCGAAGGCGAGGATGTCGGTACGTGCGTAGCCCTTCGGAAGATACCGAGGGGTCATTAGGTGCCGTCCGTCAAAGACTTGAATCCGCTTGCCGGTTACTGCATCAGTGACCGAGTGGCTACCCAGCGACACACCCAGGGATGTCGTTATCTGCGCCGCGCCGCCGTTGTTGCAGACGTGGTCCGGCTGCGAGTGGTCCTC
>JAFAUH010000414.1 GCA_019243445.1 Streptomycetaceae bacterium
TTCCTCAGGCTTCGCACCCCACGATTACTCGCAACGCACGCTGAGGCGGGAACGAGCCCTGTGCACTGGCTCGGGACTTACACCTTCGACATCCGTCGATCCTCCTTCGGTAATTCCACTCTCTTCATGCGACTTGCGTGTCGCACAACCTGATAGATCCACGGAGTTGACGACATGACCCACCGTATCGCCCGCCTCTTCGAGCCGTTGCTACGGCTGCTGCTCCCTGGCATGGGACGCCACCGTCTCACCGCGACCGCCACCGCCACCGACCGGACGGGTCCGCCCTCGCTTCCCCCGCATGCTGCCGAACCGACCGTCCACCGCCCCGAGCCCCGCCCCCTCCGCGGCGAGGACCACTCCCTGGTCCGCCCTTACCTCGTCGCCCACGAGCGACGTCAGGAGGCGCAGCGGCAACGTGCCCGGCGCCGCGCACTGTGGCTCGCCGTCCACGGAATCGACGTGGGGGCGCACCTGATCCACGGAGTCGAGGTGACGGCGTGAACGACGGCATCAGCACAGCCCGGCTGCTGCCCTGGGCGAGCCCGGAGGGCAAACGCTGCTATCTCGTCACCGACGGAACCGGCTACCTCTCTCGGGTAGCGGACACCGTCGAGAGCGTGCAGCTCAGCATGGCCGGCGATCTCCTCGACCACGCGGCCGACATGCTCGCCGACCGCCGGGCGACACCCGCGCAACTCCGGTTCCTGCTCGCCCGGATGAGCGAGGCCCTGACCGACGTACACCGGATCGCGGAGAGCAGGGGCGCCCGCCTCCCCGCCCCCGCCTACGGAGACGATGGAGACGACGGAGGCGCCGACGACGTCCCGGACAATCCCACCGGCACACCCGTGTCTACGGCTTCGGTCCGCCCCCTGACCACGGCACGACGAGGCCCCCACCGGTGATCAGCGGGCCTTTATACCTCAATGTGCGAGCCCATGATGACCGTGCGGTCGCGGGGGAGGCCGAAGTACTCGGCGGCGTCGGCCCTGATGTAGGAGGTGGCGATGAACAGCCGTTTGCGCCAGGGCGCCATCGTCGGCGCCTTCCCGCGCCGCAGCTCGATCTTCGACAAGTAGTAGGACGCCTGGTCGAGTTGCAGCTGTCCCTCGGTTACGGCCGGGTCGAGCATCGCCATCGCGCCAGGCACGTCCGGTGTCTCCATGTAGCCGAACCGGGCGGTGACGTGGATGATCCCGTCGTCGGCGTAGCCGAGGTCATCGACGATGATCCGCTGGTCGGCCGGGACACGGGGCACCGGCTCGGTCTTGATGGACAAGATCACGACCTGGTCGTGCCGCACGTGGTTGTGCTCGACGTTGGCCCGCATGGCCAGTGGCGTGGTCTGCTTGTCCCGGTTGAGGAAGACAGCGGTGCCGGGGACTCGGAGCGTTGAGATCTTCCCGCTGCGGAGGTGGTCGACGAACTCGCGCAGCGGGCCTTCGTGCCGTGTCCGTTCCGCGGTGACGAGCTCGCGGCCGCGCTGCCAGGTGGTCATGACGGTGAACGCGGTCAGGCCGATCAGCAGCGGCAGCCACGCGCCGTGCACGAGCTTGGTCAGGTTGGCTGCCACGAACAGCAGGTCCACCAAGAGCAGCACACTCGCCCCGACGGCGATCAGCCACACCGGCGTACCCCATTTCGCACGGGCGAGGTAGAAGAACAGCAAGGTGGTGATGGTGATGGTGCCGGTGACCGCCATGCCGAACGCGAAGGCCAGCGCTGCGGAGCTGCGGAAGGCGAAGACCAGGGTGAGGACCGAGGCCATCAGCAGCCAGTTGATCCAGGGAACGTAGATCTGGCCGATGGTGGACTCGGAGGTATGCGCGATCCGCAGCCTGGGCAGGTAGCCCAGCTGGGCGGCCTGGGAGGCGACTGAGTACGCGCCGGTGATCACCGCCTGGGAAGCGATCACGGTGGCGGCCGTGGCCAACACGATCATCGGCCACCGTCCCCAGTCGGGCACGAGCAGGAAGAACGGGCTGCTGGTGCCCTGCGGATCGGCGAGGATCAGCGCTCCCTGACCGAGGTAGCTCAGAATGCACGCGGGGAAAACCAGGAACACCCAACCCCGGGTGATCGCTCGGCGGCCGAAGTGCCCCATGTCGGCATACAGCGCCTCGGCACCGGTGACCGCGAGTACGACCGCGGCCAGCGCGAAGAAGGCGGTGCCGAAATGGCCGACCAGGAAACCCAGGGCGTAGGTCGGCGACAGCGCCTTGAGGATCTCCGGATGGTCGGCGATGCCGGCGACGCCGCACGCGCCGATGGCCACGAACCAGGCGATCATCACTGGTCCGAACACCCGGCCCACCGCCGCCGTTCCCCTGCGCTGTACCACGAACAGCATCACGATGATCGCCGCGGTGACCGGCACGACCGCGCTTTCCAGCGACGGCTCGACGACCTTGAGCCCCTCGACCGCGGACAGCACCGAGATCGCCGGGGTGATCATGCTGTCACCGAAGAACAGCGACGCGCCGAAGATGCCCAACGCGGCCAGCGCGACGGTGGCCCGCCAGCCCCGCGGTGAGCTCCACCGCCGTAGCAGGGTGATCAGCGCCATGATGCCGCCCTCGCCGTCGTTGTCGGCGCGCATCGCCAGCAGCACATAGGTGACCGTAACGATGATCACTACCGACCAGAACACGAGCGACACCACCCCGTACACGTTCTGCGGGCTGACCGGAACGGGGTGCGGGTCGCTCGGGTTGAACACGGTCTGAAGGGTGTAGATCGGGCTGGTCCCGATGTCGCCGAAGACCACTCCAAGAGCACCGATCACCAGCGCGAGACGCACCGCGTCGTGTGCGCTCGGACCACGAGCCTCCGGCAACCGCGATGCGGATCCGCCGTCTGACGCGATCTTGTGCCGGCGATCGGCCATAGTGATCCTCCTCCGCACGGGCCGCTGTGCTGTAGGCCAGATGCATTACAGCGGACGATACCGATCCCCTGCGCAACCGTCCGTAAGTGCGCGCCGCTTCGTTCCCACGACGTCACCGACGTCACCGACGTCACTGACCGAACGGGTGGACGGGCGATGTCCGGCTCAGGCGAGCAGTCGTGGCGCCGTACGACGGAGCCGCAGTGCGGCTGCCACCAATGCGATACCGGCCAGCGAGTACTGGACGATCTCGGGGTCGAGTCCGTTGCCCGAGGGTAGGACGAGAAAGGCCAGCCCCGCCGAGACGACCTTCAGAACGTCTCCAGGAGTGCGGTCCCAGCCCGTGGCTGCGATCGGGATCAGGCCCCACAGCACGTACCACGGCTGTACGACGGGGGCGAGGGCGACGAGCGCCATCAGACTCATGCCCAGCGCGTACTCGGGTGCGTATTGCGGTGCGTACCTATGCATACGACCCAGCGTGCGCCTCCCGAAACGTCCCCCGAAACGTCCCCCGAAACGCTCTGCGAGCCGGTGCGCGAGCTGGCCGGGCTCTTCGGGTCCTTTGTCCGCCCCGCCGCGCATGACGCGCCACGCCCATACCGTCACGACGGCGAGTGCGCCGATCACCCCCCACTCCTGTACGACGGCGAGGACCTGGTTGGGGTCGGCCATGCCCGACATCCGGGCCAGCACCATCAGCGGCTGGGCGAAGTCCGTCGTGATGGACATCGGCGTCCGGATAGCAATCGGGGCGTGCTGGGTGACGAGCCATCCGTAGCCAGTTCCGGTGAGTGTGGTGGTGACGATGACTGTCGCGGCTGCCACTGTCGTCACCCACAGGTAGCGACCTGTGCGGCCGGGTACGGTACGCCACAGCGCCGGAAGGAAGAGCAGCCCGATCCCGGCCGGCCACTTGACCAGCATCGCCAGCGCGATGAACACCGTGCCCAGCGCGGGTCTCTCCCGTCGCGCCAGTACAAAACCGGTCATCATCAGACCGATCATCAGGGCGTCGTTGTGCACCCCCGCCAGCAGGTGGATCAGCACCAGCGGATTGAGCACCCCGAGCCACAGCGCGCCCGTCTCGGATACGCCCGCGAAGCCCGCGAGGCGTCGTACCGCCCACGCGATCAGGCCGATCCCAGCGAGCGAGGCCGCCCGCATGCCGAGTACGCCTCCGACCACATTCGTACCCGTGCCCCGTACCACGAACTTGGCAACGCTCACGAACACCGGCCCGTACGGGGTGGGCGTCCACCGCCACACATGGGCCACGTTGTGTGCCAGGACTCCGCCGAGCGCCGCCGGCCCGAAGCGGTAGACGTCAAGGCCGCGCAGCGCCATCGCTCCCTGGGCGACGTAACTGTAGACATCACTGCTGTACAGCGGCGGTCCCAGACACAGTGGCACCATCCACCACACCATGGTGACCAGCACGTCCCGCCCCTCGATTCGCGTACCGCGTGCGATCAGCGAACCCAACCACCACCATGCGCCGACCAGCAGGACCAGTCCGGCGTACGCGAGCGCCAGGCCCAGCTGCGCGAATTCCGGGCCGCGCCACACCCACAACTTGGAGGGGTCGTGCGCGGGGAGCGCCCCGGCTCCGAGGGCGCCCACAGTCAGCGCGACCGCCCCTGCCGCGCCCATGCACCGACACCAGGACACCGAGCGCGCGCTGGTGCTGAGCGGCACCTTCACCGGTGGCGCAGACGTGGCAGCTGCCGGAGCAGACACGTTCGCATACATGATTGCGCACTGTAGTCGAATAAATGCAAATAGATGCCATTCGGCGCGGTTGTGGCAGATATAAGGCGTTATGTCACCATTCGCATCGTGCAATCGGCTACGAAGAGGAGAGAAGGGGAGAGGCGCGTGGGGGCGGGGCATGCGGAGGGGCGTGCGGGGACCCGTGCGAGGGTGAGGGAGGCATGCCGACTATCGCCCGCGCTGGGCCGCTGCCTCGCGTCCGCAGGCGTAGGCAATCGGGTTCAGCAGCTCCTCGGCATCGGGGAGCCAGCGGTTCATGTCTGTCGGCTGGCGTGCCCACTGCACGCAGCCGGGCACACATCCGACTGCGGCCATACGGGTCGGTGGCGCCACCACATAGTCGCCCTCGCTGCGCACCGTCAGGTCGAGGGCGGACGGCATCCAGCCCAATCGCCGCAGCAGGCTCGGGACTTTAGTGGTCGCCCCCGGCAAGACGAAGAAGGCGAGCCGCCGGGTCGGTGTGGACAGCACGGGGCCGAGCGGGAGCTCCATCCGTTCCATTCGAGCCAGTGCCAGACATCCGGCGACCTCGGGCACCTCGATGATGTCGAAGGTGCGGCCGGTGGGCAGCAGGACGGACGCGCGCGGCTCGTTCCGCCACATCCGGCGGACGGCTACAGCACTGCCGCTCGCCTGACCGGGCCAGTCGGCGCGAGTCGGATGGGCGCCGGGCTTCGCGCACACCGGGTCGCCGCACGAGCAGCGTGCGATGCCGTCATCGCCCTCTTCCAGCCAGGCGCCGGGAAACACCTCCCAGTGCCGCTCCTCCGCGTACCGCATGGCCGCCTCGCGCAGCTGCGCGGAGGATGCGGCGGGTGGAGTGGGCGCGGGGACGGCGGGGCGCAACGAGGGTGCGATGGAGGGTGCGATGGTGTCTTCCACGCGCTTCACAACTTCCCTCGTCAGCAAGGGTTACGGGCGATCACGGCGCGGCTCGCGGGGCGCACGGAAGCGGGGAGGGGGCGCGTGAGAAGGGGTGGTGTCGGTGGTGGGTAGGAATCCCTCAGTTCGTTCAGCGACGCTGGCCGAAAGATACACAAACACATCCTGAAATAACCATGTATCAGTGGCATGCGCACTGAACTGTCATGGGCAGAGGCCTTGCGTAGGGATCTCGCGTAGGGAGCTCGCAGGGGGTGCCGGAGGCGC
>JAFAUH010000246.1 GCA_019243445.1 Streptomycetaceae bacterium
GTTGATGACCTCGATGCCGTGCGGGTGCAGCACGTAGCCCCAGTCCAGGCCGGAGGCGGACGTTTGGGTGACGGCCATGCGCCCGGGCGGCGAGCCGTCCGCGGCGATGGGGCCAGCCAGTTGCCTGCTGGGATCATGCCTGCCGCCGGTGAGTTCGCCTCGCAGCGAGTCGGGGGCGCCGTCGAGGAGGTCGGTGCCCAGCGCGGCCCAGTCGGCCGCGTTGTCGATGAGGTGCGCAGCCAGTGCCTCGACGTCACCGGCGAACCGGTACTGGAGGGCAGCGAGCAGCAGCGGGAGGTGATGGCTGGGATATCCGTCCCAGTGGACGTAGATGCCGGTGAAACCGGATGTGGTGGGGCGGGCGATGCAGGAGCGGGTGGACAGGTTATGCCTCCTTGCGGTGGTGTGGGCTTGAGTTCAGCGGGGAAGCGGCGGGCCGGCTGCGGGTGCTCGGAAGGCTTGCTTCGCGGGGTTGTGGGTTCGTTGCCGGCCAGGCGGGATACCCGGGCCAGCGGTTCGTGTGGGTTACGACCTGCGGAGGCCGGCTGGATCGGTGTGGTCTTCGGCCGAGCCGAAGACCACACCGATCCAGGTCTTTGAGGTAGACGACATCGGCATGGGTAGGGAAGGCGTCGATGCGCTGGTCCACGTAAGTCTTGGACCTCGGCACCGGAACCGTCACGGGGAGCGGAGGCCCCGCTCCTTCATCGCATCAAAAGAGGACGGCTGGAGCCATCTGGTCTTCGCTCCAGCCGAAGACCGTACGCTCCAGGTCTTCGAGACAGACGATGTCCTTATGGGCACGGTAGGCGGCGATGACTTCGTGCGCATAGTCTTGGACCTTGTCGTCGGCCCGGATGACGTGTGCTCGGTTCTTCCTCGACAGCCGGCTCCACTGGACCATGTCGGAGTCGGTGGAGCGGCCCATCCATACCCGGATTCCGTTGCCCAGCTTCATGACGGACCGGGGGTGGAAGAAGCGGCCGGTGTTTTGCCAGCGGCGTGGGTTGCGCTCCTCGCCCCACCCGGTGACGGCGCTCTGGGCGAGCTTGTCCAAGGCTGCGGCCATGAGGTGCGGGTCGAGATCCTCACGCGTGAGATGTTCGCGCACCGCGGCGGTGAGGTCGCTCTTGTGGAACCGGCCGTCGGAGCCGGTGAGAGCAACGGCGTTCTGCTCGACGATGCGCCGCAGGCGGAGGTCGGCGGGGGTGGTCACGGCAGATCACGCTCCTGCCAGACCTGGTCCATCTCGGCCAGCGCCGTCATGGCGTGCGCGATGGTCTCGCGGGTGAGGGGGGCACCGCTGGCGAACGCGGGGTCGTACCGGAGAAACGTTCTCGTTCCGCGGGTCTGGGCGAGCGGCGGGACCAGCTCATCCAGCAGACGGGTGGCCACCCGGCGCTGCCGCTTGTCCTCCTCGACGCGCTCGGTGCGCTCCGCCCACGCGCCGGCCAGCGTCAAGTCGCCCTCGACGACCCGGTCGGCCAGTTCGGGGTCTTCTTCTCGTAGGCGGGCGAGTTGGACCTCGGCGGAGTTGGCCTTGGCCTTGTTCTCCTGGGCGACGGTGTACGCCTCGTTGAGTCCGGTGGCGCCGCTGATGACCGGGTCCACGAGATCAGGGGCGTGCTGGAGCACGATGTTCGCCTTGCCGACGAAGCCTCGCGAGATTCCCAACTGTCCACTCAGTGAACGGGAGGACTGTCCACTCGGTGGACGGTTGCTTTGTCCACTCAGTGGACAGGCTTTGGCGGTGATCATGGCGAGCTGGCCCTTGGTCAGGTTGCGTCGGTGGACGTTCGCCGACAAGGCGTATGCGTCGGGGTCGTCACCTTCGTAGGTGGTGTAGGTGGGTTCGACGCCGGCGATCTCGCATGCCTTCAGGCGGTTGCGTCCGTCGATGACCCGGCCGTCGCGGTCGAGCACGACGGGGTGCAGTAGGCCCTGCTCGGTGATGTCGTCGGCGAGGGCCTTGAGGTCCTCCTCGTCGAGCGCGGGGAAGAGCAGGATGGTCGGATGGAATTGGATGGCGTACTCCTGGTCGATTGATGGGAATTGATGGGGTGGGGTGGTTCACCGTGGGGGCGGGTGTGCTCTTGTGGCTGAGGTGGTGGTGGGTTTACGTGGGAGCGAACTCGCGGGGGATTGCATGCATGCGGGCGTCGGTGTCGAACAACTGTGCTTCTTTGGGGTGGAGGAGGTGCTGGACGATGAAGGAGCGTCCGGCGACCTTCCACAGGCCCCGGCCCCGGTTGAGATGCGCGATGGCTTCGGTCTCCACGGAGCTGAGGCCGAGCAGGGCGGCTGCGGCGTGGAGTTGGTCGGGCTCTTGCCGGTAGACGATGCGGGTGGAGCAGTCGGCCAGGAGTCCTTCGGCCAGTGCCCGTCCGCTCGATCCGGCGTCGCCGGCGGTGAGCAGATCGGACAGCCGGTGGATGACCATCAGGTTCGCGATGCCCAGGCCGCGGGAGAGTTTCCACTGGGACTGCATGCGCTGCAGGAGTGCGGGGTGGCGCATCAGGCGCCAGGCTTCGTCGTAGACGATCCACCGCCGGCCGCCGCCGGGGTCGGTGAGCGCGGATTCCATCCAGGCCGACGCGCACGTCATCGCCAGCACCAGGGCGGTGTCGTCGCTGCTGCTGCCCAGGTGGGACAAGTCGATGGTGAGCATCGGCGAGTTGGGGTCGAAGCTTGCGGTGGAGGGTGCGTCGAACATGCCGGCCAGGTCGCCGTGGACCAGGCGTCGCATGGCGTGGGCGAGGTCGCGGGCGGCCTCGCCGAGCCGTCCGGACATGGTCCCCGCGGCGGCATCCAGCGCCTCGGGGTTGTTGAGGATGGCGGCCACGTCGCCGAGCAGCGGGGTGCGCCCAGCAGTGGTGGATGCGGTGACGGCGGTATCGAGGGCGACGTCGAGAGCGGTGTGCTCCATCGGCAGCAGGTCCCGCCCGAGCACGGTACGGGCCAGGGAGGAGAGCAGCAGCAGACGGCGTTTGCGGACCTCACCGGCCCAGTCGGCCTCCGGCACCCCGTCCGGCCGGGGGGACGCGTCCAGGGGGTTGAGCTTGCCGGGTAGTCCCGGGCCGAGGGCGATGGTGGTGCCGCCGAGCGCGGCGGCCACCGGTGTCCATTCGCCCTTGGGGTCGCAGGGGACGTAGACGCGGTAGCCGAAGGCGACCGACCGCAGCGCGAACGACTTGGCCAGGGCGCTCTTGCCCTGCCCGATCACCCCGGCCAACAAAATGTTGGGGTTGGTGAATCCCTCGATCCTGCCGTAGAGGGCGAACGGGTCGAAGCAGAAGGATGCTTCGGCGTGGACATCGCGTCCGATGTAGATGCCCTCGGCACCCAGACCCCCTTCGGCGAGGAACGGGTAGGCCCCCGAGGCGGTGGCGGTGGTCATCCGGTGGGCGGGCAGGGTGAGTGTGCCGCCGCGGGCGGAGGCGGGGCCGGGGCGTCCGCTGACCGGGTAGACCGCAGGCGGCACCTGTTGCTCGGCTACATCGTTTCCAGTCGGGTGGCGGGCGGTTTCGGCGCGGGCTCGGGCGGTAGCTTCGGCGAGCTGGCGGCGTGCGGCTTTGCGGCTGGCGCGGTCGGTGCCGCGGGGGGTGAACAGCGCGCTGGCGCTGGCGCCTCGGGCGCGGTGTGCGGGCCGGTGGGTCATCAGCAGGTACTCATCTCGGCGGTACTTGCCGCTCATGTGGTGCCGGTGGTGGTGTGGCCGTGGAGCGGGGCGTTGAGGTCGGTGGGGGTGGTGGTGCGGCGGATGGCGTGGCTGGAGGCGAGGTGGCGTTGGCAGATGGTCAGCACCGGCGGGCCTTCCGGGAGCCGTTCGGGGTGGCACTCGGTATCGGCGTCAGCGGCGTCGTCGTGTGCCGCGGGGAGGGTGTGGAAGGCGTCGTGCACGGCGGTGGCGGCCTGCCACAGCCGAATGTGCGCGGCGGTCAGGTGCCGGCCCGCGGCCGGGTGCGGTGGCCGGGTGATGGTGGCGAGCTGGTCGAGCAGTTGGTGCAGCGCGGTGAGGTGGGCGTGCAGGACGTCGAGATGGGCGCGGTCCGCGGTGCGTACCTGCGCTGTGAGGGAGCGGGTGTGGTGGCGGACACCGGCGGTAGCGGCGCGCAGATACGGGTGCGAAGTGTGGTCGGCGGAATGGGGCGGGATCAACGGGTGGGTCCTTCCTGCCGCTGGAGCGGAGCAGGGGGCTGGCGGCGGTGTGGCGCAGGGCCGACTGCGGAGGGTGAAGGGCGGGCTTGGGTGAGGGCGTGGCGCAGGGCGCGGTCTTGCTCGACCGTGGCGCTGGCGAAGGTCCATTCGGTGCCGCCCCAGCCGAAGCGGCAGTCGATGTGGGCCAGATGGTGCGGTTCGACGATGACGCGGTAGGAGTAGCCGCCCACCGAAACGTCTGCCATCAGGCCGAGGTTGGTGGTACGGAAGGAGGCGGTGCGGGCGGCGGCGAACACTTCGGCCGCGGTCGCGGGGTCCAGGTGGGTCATGGGGGAATGGCTCCTAAGGGCGCACGCTCGCGCTACAGGGCGGGCCGGGCGAGCGGCAGGGCGCCCAGGGTGAAGGCGTCGGGCTGCTGGTAGGTCAGCCGGCGCAGGTCGACCTGGGCGGTGACGGCGGCGGTCTCGATCTGCGCGCACGCGGCATCGAGCCCGGCGTCGCTCGCGGCGGAGACCGTCAGCAGCCCGGTCAAGGCGACATCGGCGTGCCCGGCGATCAGCTGGCGCTCGCGGGCCTTGACGTCGGCGTACTCGACGGAGTCGGCTTCGGAGTCGACCTGGCCGCGGCGGCGCCGCTCGGTGGCGTCGGCGATGATGCTGGCCTTGGTGCGCTGGACATCGCGCAACGCTGATTCCAGCGGCTGGGGTACGTAGATCAGGGACAGGCTGCGCCGCACCCCGGCGGTGAACATCAATCCGTGCAGGAACCCGGCGCTCACCTCGGTGCGGGGCCAGTTCTCCACCCAGTACGTGGCGTGCCGGGCGGAATCGGTGATCACCCGATCGTATTCTTCGACCTGCACGACGGGCCCGGCCGCGGCCGGGTCGGCCTCGGCCCGGCCGGTGGCCGACCACTGCTGCAGACCCGAAAGGGACCCTGGGTCGTAGGCGGTGCGGATGACGGCGGCGATCTCGCGGGCCGACAGCCAGCCGGTTACCGTCAGCCCCGCGGCGCGGGCGGCCTGGGTGACCGAGGTGGTCGTCTGCTGCATCACCGTGAACGCGCCCGGCAGCCCGCCGCCGGCCTGCGCGATGAGCCGCTTGGCGGCCTTCAGATCGAGGGCGATCGCCAGGTACGCTTCGTGCGGGGCGGCGGCCGGTCCGGCGGAGGCG
Organism: Streptomycetaceae bacterium; assembly: GCA_019243445.1. Lineage (GTDB taxonomy): Bacteria > Actinomycetota > Actinomycetes > Streptomycetales > Streptomycetaceae > Streptantibioticus_B. Next base: position 5,331 of record JAFAUH010000246.1, read on the forward strand.
ACCAGGTCGGCATACACCCGGCCAGTCACCGGTGCCTCGGGGCGGCCGTGTTGGGTCCAGTGGCGGGCGAGGGTGTCCCCGGAGTCGGGCACGGTGCGCTCCAGGACCTGCACCGCGGCGATGTGCCCGCCGCGGGCGATGCCCGCCAGTGCCCTGCCCCACCCGGCCACGTTGCGGTGCTGGGTGGCGGGATCCAGGAGCGCGAAGGCCCGGGAGGAGACGCGGGCGACAGCGGTCAGGGTCTGGGCTCGCGGGTCGTGCACCGCGGCGGCTCCCGTCGCCGAGTCGGCGGGGGTGACCACCCGCAAGGAGGCGGTGGAGCCGGGCAGGTGCAGCAGGCCGTCTTGCCGCGGGCGGGAGAGTGGCCGGGCCAGCCACATCGCCTGCCCGGCACGCCGACGGTGGGCGTAGCGGACCACGATCGGCGCCCAGTCGATCAGCGAGCGGCCGTGGCGGCGCACGGCCACCAAGGCGGCGACCACCGCCCACACCGGGGCCAGGGCGACGGCGCCGACCAGACCGGTGCTGACCACCGTCACCAGCAGCAGCGCCAACGCGGCGCAGACGAGGAGGAGTTGGGGCAGGGACAAACCGAGGAGGATGCCGCGCCGGGACCGGTACGGGAAGGCGACCGTCGGCGGGGCGGCGGAGGGTTCAGACAAGGGGCTGCTCCGAAAAATTCGCAGGGGCGGTGGCCGGGGGCGGGACGCACCAGCGGTGGCGCGGCGTGTCCCACCCCCTGGCGTCAGGGGGGAAGAGGGGTGTTCAGGTGCCGGTGGGCGAAGGCGGAGGCGG
>JAFAUH010000329.1 GCA_019243445.1 Streptomycetaceae bacterium
CTGAGCCACACCCGCACACCGATCCGCCACCGTCGGAGTCAGCCCAGAGACAACCCGTATCCCCACAGCTCAACCGCACCCTCGGACCCGTGAGGACGCCGGGGCACTGCAAGCTGCCCACGTGCAGGTGCTGATTTCCGACCAGAACATGCTGAACAGACCGAGACGGCCTGACTACCACCAGGCAGAGTTGAGCCGTCCCTCGATGCTGCGCAGATGGGTGCGACCGCAGTAGTCGCAGAAGTAGAGACGTTCTCCGCCCTCTACGGAACAGGTCCAGGTGATGGGCAGATTTTCGCTGGTGGCGCCGCAACGCGCGCACTCAGCCGGAGCCGACCGAGCGGTCCGGTCTTCGGAACGGTCTTCAGAAGCGGGTTGCTGAGTCTTCTGATCCACCTACCGACGGTACCTCCACCTGTCGGGCGAATTACGGCACAACGCACCGTTGGACCGGTTCCGTTCGGAATCGGCCCAACAGTGGCCGTTCTTGCAGTAGCCGTTCTTGCCACCCGTCCATTCTGCGAGGGTCTTACGACAAGGTTGTTATTGCATCACCGCGAGGGCGATGGCACGGCGGGCCCGCAGCGACGCACGCTCGGCGCGGCGCTGCAGTCGCCTGGCCCGAGCCACACGGCGGGCCCTGCGTTCGGACTCGGCTTCATACAACCGAGCCTGGTATTGAGCCCGAGCCAGGGCTTCTTGGAGAAGGTGCATCTGACGGATCCTGTTCTGGCGGGACGCTTCTGCGTCGTTGTGGTGGACGGGTGCATCGGTGGCGGACAGGTTCATAGGGGTTGCCTGCTTCTGCGGATTGTGTGTCATGGGGTTATCGACGGTTCCTACGGCGGTAGGAGCATTCATGCCACCACCTCGTTCTTGCGCGGACGGCCACGCGGCCGCTTCCGGGCCACCACGACACCCTGGACGAAGAGCTCTCCGCCCCAAACGCCCCATGGCTCGCGACGGTCCTTGGCTCCGACGAGACATGCCTGGCGCACTGGACAGGTCTGGCACAGCGACTTGGCGTACTCGACGTCGGTCGGAGTCTCGGCGAAGAAGACTTCCGGGTCGTAGGACCGGCACGGGACGGGCACGCCGAGGCGCTCGATCTCGTCGTCGAACTCGGACAGGGGCAGCAAGGGAAGCTCCGGCGGGGCAGGCAACGGGATCGTTTGGGAATGCGGTACTGACGGGGCGTGCGCTTGGGGATGCACGATCTGTCCCTTTCTGTCTCTCGGTCGGCCGGAGGGCCGGTGTCTGTCGGTACCGGGCCGGTGCTGTTCCGAACCCCTCCGCTTGCTTCCGCCTTGGCATTCACCTGCGCAAACAAAAGGGCCGCGGATCCCGGTTCACGGGTTCCGCGGCCCTGGAAGGCGCCTACCTGATGTCGTATCAGGCTGGATCTCTCCAGGGTTTGAGCCCACGGAAGGCCCGCATCATCTGGTGCTGCTGCGTCGCAACAATCCGTTTGGTGAGGCTGGCACCATTGGCCACGGATTCATACGCGACAGGCTGCGCAGCCGCTGCCGCCGGTGCCTTGGTCGGTCGCTCGATGAGCCACTCGGCGGACTCAGGGCGCGCAAGGAGCACAAGAGCGCCCGGGCACACGGACTCGACGCCGACCAAACCGGTGCCGCGCAGGCGGGAACCGGACAGACCACAGGTGGCGGCCGAACGAACGGCGGTCATTTTCGTGAAGTTGCTCATCGGGCTCGCCTCCTCTCGGCGTCTCGTAAGGCGTATAGGACAAGTACATCACGGCTTCAGCGGCCCCGGTTAAGGCTGCATCCACTGTGCTCACGCAGGCTATGTGTACTCGCGTAGCGCGCGCAAACTATTTTTCCGACGAATCCTCACCGGCCGCCGCCTTCAGTCGGCTGATGTTGCTGATCAGGCGATTCTCCGGACTCCGGGATTCCGTCCGGCTCTTTGTTCGCACACAGCGCCAGCACCTCGGCCCCGAACCGCTCCAGCTTGCGTGCACCCACACCGGCGATACGGCTCAACGCGGCTTCGTCCTCGGGTACGTTCTCGGCGATCGCCAGCAGTGTCTTGTCCGTGAACACGCAGTAAGGGGGCTGCCCGAGCAGCTTCGCCTGCGCGGTACGCCAATCACGCAGCCGCTCATAGAGCGCCTCGTCGAGATCGGAGGGGCATTCCTCGCACCGCATCAGCTTGATCTCGCCCGCCTCGGACAAGGTGCGCCCGCAGACCCGGCAGTGCACCGGGCCCCGCTTGCGCCGCCCGCCGGAACCGCGCTCCACGCCGCCGCCCGACAAACCGGACGCACCGCCGTCACGGGCTGAAGTCCCCGGACGCACCCCGGTGAGGAAACGCGAGGGCCGCCGCCCGCCACGCCCGCCCGGCGCCCGGGAGAGCGCCCACGACAGCGCGAGATGGAACCGGGCCCGCGTCACTCCGACGTAGAACAGCCGACGTTCCTCCTCCACCTGCTCTTCGGTCTTGGCATAAGTGATCGGCATCATCCCCTCGGTGAGGCCGACCAGGAACACAGCATCCCACTCCAGGCCTTTGGCGGCGTGCAGCGAGCCGAGGGTGACGCCCTCCACCGTCGGGGCGTGCTGGGCGCCCGCCCGCTCGTCGAGCTCGGCCACGAAATCCGCCAGCACGGCTTCCGGCCGGGTGCGCACGAAATCTTCGGCGAGCCGGACCAGCGCGGCCAGCGACTCCCAGCGGTCGCGCACCGCGCCGGACCCTGCGGGCGGCTCCGGCGACCAGCCGCGGGTGCCGAGCACCGCACGCACCTGAGCCGGCACATCCGCCTCATCGAGACCGGGGTCCGAGCTGCCGCCGGCGCGTGCGGCGCCGCGCAGCAGCATCCCGGCCTCGCGCACTTCGGGCCGCTCGAAGAACCGTTCGGCCCCGCGCAGTTGATATGGCACCCCGGCATCCGCCAACGCCTGCTCGTAGACCTCGGACTGGGCGTTGATCCGGTACAGCACAGCGATCTCGCTGGGCCGGGTGCCGGAGTCGATGAGCTCCCGGATACGGCGTGCGACGCCCTCCGCCTCGGACGGTTCATCGGTGAACTCGGTGTATGAGGGCTCGGGACCGGGATCGCGCTGCGAGACCAGTTCGAGGCGATGAGCGGCGGCTTGGCCGCTTGCTTGCGCCAGCAGCCCGTTGGCGAGATGGACCACCTGAGGGGTGGAGCGGTAGTCGCGCACCAGCTTGATGACAGTGGCCTGCGGGTGCCGGGCACGGAAGCCCAGCAGATACTCCGGGGTCGCCCCGGTGAAGGAGTAGATGGTCTGGCTGGCGTCACCGACCACGCACAGGCTGTCCCGGTTGCCGAGCCATAGATCGAGCAGGCGCTGCTGGAGCGGGCTGACGTCCTGATATTCGTCGACGACGAAGTGCTGGTACTGGGCGCGCACTTGATCGGCGACATCCGGCCGCTCTTCCAGGACTCCAACGGTGAGCAGCAGCACGTCCTCGAAGTCGATCATCGAACGGTCGCGCTTGAGTTGTTCGTACGTGGTGTAGATACGGGCGATCTCGGCAGCGTCGCGCGGCGTCTCGCGGCCTGCCTTGGCTGCAGTGGCCGGATACTCCTCGGGCACGGTCTGGGTGACCTTCGACCATTCGATTTCGCCGGTCACATCGCGCAGTTCGTTGCGGTCGAGCCGGATGCGGCAGCGTGCGGCGGCTTCCGCGACCAGCTGGATCTTCCGTTCGAGTAGCCGCGGCAACTCGCCGCCGACTGCCCGCGGCCAGAAGTACTGCAGCTGTCGCAGCGCGGCCGAGTGAAAGGTGCGGGCCTGCACCCCGCCGGCGCCGAGCTGACGCAGCCGCCCGCGCATCTCGCCCGCGGCCCGCGCGGTGAAGGTGACGGCAAGCACACTGGCGGGCTGCAGTATTCCGGCCCGCACCCCGTATGCGATCCGGTGAGTGATGGCCCGCGTCTTGCCGGTACCGGCACCGGCAAGCACGCACACCGGTCCGCGCAGCGCGATGGCCACTTCACGCTGCTCGGGATCGAGACCTTCGAGCACCGCATCGGCGGAGGAGGGTGCGTCGGGGGAGGCCGGGAAGGGCGAGGTGTCCGTTGCTGCAGTCACCCCGCCATGCTGCCAGGTCTTGCGGTGCAGCAGGGAAAGTTATCCACAGATGTGGTCCGATCATGGGACTGTAGAAATGCAATCCTGTGAGTCGGCGTTCTTTACTCCGAAAGCCCTGGGCAATCCACAACCTTGGGCAATCCACCAACCTACCTGAAGCGAGGATCCGATGCCGGGCACTGTGACCATGTACAGCACCACCTGGTGCGGCTACTGCCGCCGCTTGAAGAGCCAGCTGGACCGCGAAGGCATCGGCTACACCGAGATCAACATCGAGCAGGACCCGGACTCGGCCGCCTTTGTGCAGAAGGCCAACGGCGGCAACCAGACTGTCCCGACGGTCCGCGTCATCTCCTCCGCCGGCACCGAGTCGGTCATGACGAACCCCTCGCTTGCCCAAGTCAAGCAGGCCCTTGTCTGACGACCCTTCTCCACAACAGACGGAGCCGGGTGTCATGGGGCCGCAGCGGGTAGCGGCTTGCCGTACCAGAGCTCGATCAGGCGGGTCGCGATGGATAGCCTCGACGGGGGCAGGATCCCGCCTGACTCGATGCCGTTGCGCAGGTCGTCGCGGGAGAACCAGCGGGCCTCGTGAATCTCCTCACCGTCCACCTGGATCTCGGAGGTGATGGCGCGCGCCATGAAGCCGAGCATGAGGCTGGAGGGGAACGGCCACGGCTGGCTGGCGAGGTAGGAGAGCTCGCCGACCCGCACTCCGCACTCTTCCAGGACTTCGCGGACAACCGCCTGCTCCAGCGACTCCCCCGGTTCGACGAAGCCGGCCAGGACCGAAAAGCGGCCCTCGGGCCAGTGCAGCTGACGGCCAAGGAGTGCGCGGTCCTGATCGTCCGTGACCAGCATGATCACTGCGGGGTCAGTACGCGGGTAGTGCTCGGCGCCGCAGGCCGGGCAGCGGCGTATGTGCCCGGCTGCGGCGATCACCGTACGTTCGCCGCAGCGCGAGCAAAAGCGGTGCATCCGCTGCCAGTTCTCCAGTGCCACCGCGTGCACCATCAGGCCCGCATCGCGCTCGGAGAGCAACCCGCCAACCTCGCGCAGCCCCGCCGGGCGGGCAGTGTCATCCATCCGTCCGGGCAGTTTGTCCTTTTGCAGCGCGAAATAGCTCACGCCGTCCGCGTCGGTGCCGAGGAAGTAGCGGTGCACCTCTGTCATGGGTGCGTCGAAGGACGGGAGCATGACGAGTTCAGTGCGGCCCTCCCCGGTCTCCTCGACCAGCACCTGACCGCCGGAGACCACCAGGACGCGGGTCGACGGATGGCTCCATGCGGCGGCGAGCCACGCCTCGTCGAGACGGCGGTGTGCGGTGCGATCGATGGCGGCGCCGGTGAGCGGCAGCGGTCCCGCGGCGAGTGCGTGGACGGCGGTGTCCGGCGCCTGGTCATCTTCGGGGACGGTGCTCATGCCTTTGAGCCTAACCGGCGCAGGTCATGGCCCCTCCCCCAAAAGGAGACGCTCAAGGGCCGGGCGATCGGGCAGGTCGTCGAGGCGGACGGTCTGCCCGGTGCGTATGTAGACAAAAGCGGCGCGGACCCGCTCTGGCGGCAGGCCGTGCTGCTCGGCCCAGGCGAGGCGGTAGATGGCGAGCTGGAGAGGGTCGGCGGTCGGGGCGCGGCTGGTCTTCCAGTCGACGATCTCGTAATCGCCGGTCTCTTCGTTCTCCTCGGATGCCTCGTGCCCCTCATACCCCTCATACCTCTCGTTCTTGTAGATCGCGTCGATCCGGCCGCGGATCACGCGGCCGGCGAGGCTCAGCTGGAAGGGGACTTCGACGCGGTAGGGAGTGCGGTTGGCGTATGGGGTGCGCAGGAATGCCTCCTTGAGCTCTTGGAGCTCTTTTTCGTCGGCGATCTCATCGGCTGCGCCTGGTTCCATGCCGGGCAGTTCCTCGAGTTCGAGCAGTGGCAGTTCATCGAAGCGGGATTCGACCCAGGTGTGGAAGCGGGTGCCGCGCCGGGCCGCAGGCTGCGGGGGGCGCGGCATCGGCCGGGCCAGTTCGCGGGCGAAGCCATCGGGATCGGCGGCGAGACGCATCACCTGGGAAGCGGTGAGCGACGCGGGGAGGGGGACTTCCCGTATGGCGGTGCGGGAGCGGCGCAGCTCGCCCGCGAGGGCTTCGAGGTCCCGGTCCCATGAGGCGATGAGCCGGGCCTCCTCGGGAGGCAGTCCCGGGGCAGGGCTCTCCTCCTCTGCGGCATCGTTTTTCACACTGCCGCTGACGCTGCCGCTGACGCCGTCGAGGTGTGCGAGTACGGTCTTGGCAGCCTGACGGCGGCGGTCCAGGGCATCAGGGTCGAGCGGCAGCGGCCACGCGTACTCGGTGGTGCGGTCGAGCGCGGGATTCTCGGTGCCCGGCGTCGGCTCCTGCGTCCAGTGCTCAATTTCGCCATGGCCGGCTTCACAGTGCTCACGCAGCTGCTGGAGGAAGTCGGAGGGGCCGCGCGGCTTTTTCTGGCCTGGGCCCCACCAATGGCCGGAGGCGAGTAGCAGCGAGCGCGGCCGGGTGAAGGTGACGTATCCGAGGCGCAGTTCCTCGGTCGCGTTGTGGTCCTTCATCGCCTCCTTGAAGGCGTCGAGGCCCTGCTTGGACCATTCCGGCACCTCGGGGAGAGTCGGCGCGTCGCCGCGCAGTGCGTGCGGGAGGACCTTGCCGTGCCAGGGCCACAATTCGCGTACCCGGGCGCTCGGGAAGGCGTCCTTGACCAGGCCGGGCACCGCGACCACATCCCACTCCAGGCCTTTGGACTTGTGCGCGGTCAACACCTTGACGGTGTTCTCACCACCGGGGAGTGAGCTGTCCAGTCCCTTCTCGTGCTGCTCCGCGGTGCGCAGGAAGGCGAGGAAGGCGAGGAGGGTCGCCTCCCCGTCGAGGGAGGCGAAGCCCGCAGCGATGTCGAGGAAGGCGTGCAAGGTCTCACGGCGGCGGGCGGCCAGCGCATGTGGGGACGCGGACATTTCGACGTCGAGTCCGGTGACGGCGAGGATTCGATGCAGGACGTCCATGAGCGGATCGGCGAGCGAGCGCCGCAGTTCGCGTATTTCGGTGGCGAGCCGGGCGAAGCGGATGCGTGCCTGCGGTGAGAACGGCAGGTCGGCGTCAGGTTTTTCGGTGGAGGAGTCTTCGGCGTGGAGGAAGGTCTCCAGGGCGTCGGCGAGCGAGACAGCTTCGGCTGGGTCAACGCCCTCGACCGCCTCGGCGAGTCGGTCCGGCTCGCTTTCGGCCTGCGCATGCCGCACCTGCAGTCGGGCGCGGCGGCCGAGCAGCGCCAGATCGCGGGGGCCGATCCGCCAGCGCGGGCCGGTGAGCAGCCGTACCAGGGAGGCATTGGCGGCCGGGTCGTGCAGCACTTCACAGGTGGCGACGAGGTCGGCGATCTCGGGCAAGTGCAGCAGGCCGGAGAGCCCGACGACTTCGACCGGGATCTCGCGGGTGACGAGCGCCGCATGGAGATCGGCGAACTGGCCTGCGGTGCGGCACAGGATCGCGATCTCACCGGGCGGCGTACCGGTCGCGGTCAGATGGCAGATCGAGTCGGCGATCCACGCGATCTCCTCCGCATAGGTGGGGAGCAGTGCGCAGCGCACCACACCGTCGTGCTCGGCGCCCGGCGCGGGCTGCAACGCTTCGACGCCCTCATGGCGCCGGCGCAGTGGGGCGGCGAGCGCATTGGCGAACTGCAGCAGGCGCCCGCCGCTGCGGCGGTTCTCGCTGAGCGCATGGCGGTGGGCCGGGGTGGAGTCGGCGTTTCGGAAATGGCGCGGGAAGTCGTCGAGATTGGCGACGGACGCGCCGCGCCAACCGTAGATTGCTTGGCAAGGGTCGCCTACGGCGGTGACAGGGTGGCCGGTGCCGCTTCGCTGCGCTCCGCCTTTGCTCTGTTCGGAGTCCTCGGATGCAAAGTCCCCGAACAGGGCGGTGAGCAGCAGACGTTGGGCCACCGAGGTGTCCTGGTATTCATCGAGGAGGACGACGGCGAACTCCTTGCGTAGCACATGCCCGACTTCCGGCCTGGTACGGGCGAGTTCGGCGGCAAGTGCGATTTGGTCGCCGAAGTCGAGCAGATCGCGACGGGTCTTCTGCTCGCGGTAGGCCGCGACGAGCCCGGCGAGATCGCGTCGTGCGGCGACGGCGAGCGCCACCTCGCGCACCCACGCGAAGCCGCGCCGGTCCGGGTCGAGGCGGCTGAGGTGTTCGGCAAGCTCGGCATCGTGCTCGCGCAACGCCTCGACGGTGACGAGGTGTTCGGCGAGTTCGGCGTCAAGGGCGAGCAGATCAGCGGCAAGCGCGGACAGACTCTTGGTGAGCGCGGGATACGGGCCGGGGGCGGCGCGCAGCACGCGGGCGGCGAGTTGGTAGCGGGTGGCGTCGGCGAGTAGCCGGGCGCCCGGTTCGAGACCTATGCGCAGTCCGTGGTCCTTGAGGAGTTGCCCGGCGAAGGCGTGGTACGTGGAGATCCTCGGATCGCCGGGTGGGTCGGCAGCAGGATCAGGGTCCATGACACCTGCCTCGACGAGGGCTTTGCGTATCCGCTCGGCCAGTTCACCCGCCGCCTTGTTGGTGAAGGTGAGCCCGAGCACCTGTTCGAGTGCAACCTGCCCGGTGCCGACCAGCCAGACGACGCGGGCCGCCATGACGGTGGTCTTTCCCGATCCGGCCCCGGCCACAATGACGTTCGGGGCGAGCGGTGCGGTGATGCATGCGAGTTGCTCGGCAGTGAACGGGATGTGGAGGAGCTCTTTGAGCTCCTCGGGTTCGGTGATACGCGAGGCCACGGAAGGAGGCTACCGGGGGGCGCTGACAGCGGTCGGACGGTGTCGTATCAAGCCCATGAACGTGAGCTTCACGCGAGCTCATTCGACCACGTGCCGCCCCTCCGGCCGGGCACTGCAGCTGCTGCGGAAGGCGCAGTTCGTGCAGTGTCGGCCGGGGGTGGGGGTGAAACGTTCGTCCAGGACCTTGGCCGCCGCCTTCGTCAACAGCTCGCCCACCCATTCGCCCTCGATCGTCGGCTGTGCCTGCACCTTCGGCAGCGCGTCGCCGCCGTCGCGCTTGGCAGCGCCCTGCCGCAGCTGGACGAGCTCGGCGCCGCCCGGGCGGGGGCGTCGGCCGTCGAAGACGTCATCGAGCGCACCCTCGCCGACCGCAAGCTGGTAAACGGCAAGTTGGGGGTGGCGGGCGACTTCGGCAACGGTGGGCGCGGACTTGCCTGTCTTGAAATCGACGACGTAGGCACGGCCTTCCGTGTCCCGTTCGATACGGTCCATGCTCCCCCGGATCCGTACCGCGTACTCGCCCGCTTCCAGCGTTACGTCGAAGTGATGTTCGGAGCCGATCACTTCACGCCCGCGCTCCATGACGTGCCAGTGCAGGAAGCGCTCTAGTGCGGCGCGTGCCTGCTCGCGTTCCTGCCGCGACTTCCACGGCGCATCGAAGGCGAGTGCATCCCAGACCGAGTCCAACCGGGCCATCAATACATCGAGTTCGGCGGTGGTACGGCCGGAGGCGACTTCATCGGTAAGCACATGCACCACATTGCCGAAGCCCTGGGCGGCTGTCGGCAGCTCGTCTGCCTTCACTTCACGCCCCAGGAACCATTGCAGGGCACAAGTATTGACGAGTTGCTCGAGCGCACTGCCGGAGAGCGCCACCGGCTGTTCACGGTCGCGCACCGGGAGCTGCGAGCGGGTCGGCTCCTCCAGACCCCACCACCGGTAGGGGTGCGCTGCCGGTACGAGGGGGTAGCCCTCCTCGTCGCGCAACGCTGCAAGACGCGCGAGGCGTTCGGCCGCCGCCTCGCACAGCGCGGGTGAGGCGTGCGGGTCGACGGTGGTGGCGCGCAGTTCGGCGACAAGCGCGGCGACAGCGAGCGGACGTCTCGGACGGAGCGTCACATCACGTGGTGTCACGCCGAGTTCGGTGAGGAATCGGGAAGGCTGGTCGCCATCGTCTGTCGACGCCTTGACCGCGGTGACGACGAGCCGCTCCCTGGCGCGGGTCGCGGCAACATAGAACAGCCGCCGTTCCTCGGCGAGCAGCGCACTCGCGGGCAGTGGTTCGGCGATGCCGTCACGTCCGATCCTGTCCGCTTCGAGGAGCGAGCCACGGCGGCGCAGATCGGGCCACAGCCCCTCTTGCACCCCGGCGACGACGACGAGCCGCCACTCGAGCCCCTTGGAGCGGTGAGCCGTCATCAGCCGTACGGCGTCCGGGCGGACCGTGCGGAGGCTCAGCACATCGGCGGCGATGTCCTGGGCTGCGAGTTCCTCAAGGAAGTTGAGTGCACCGCGCCCGCCGCTTCGCTCGGCGCGGGCCGCGGTCTCGAACAGCGCGCAGACGGCGTCGAGATCGCGGTCGGCGTTGCGTCCAGCTGCGCCGCCGCGGGCCGCGGCGCGTTCGAGCCGCTGTGGCCACGGGGTGCCGTTCCACAGCTCCCACAGCGCCTGTTCCGCGGTGCCGCCATCGGCGAGCACTGTGCAGGCGCGTTGTAGCAGCATCCCGAGCCGCTGAGCGCCGCGGGCGTACGACGGATCGTGGGCGATGAGGCGTTCCGGCTCGTCGAGCGCCTCTGCGAGCAGGACGTTGGAAGGGCGGGGCACGGCGCGTCCGGCGGCGCGCTCCTCGTCGCGCAGTGCACGGCCGAGTCGGCGCAGGTCTGCGGCGTCCGTCCCGCCAAGGGGCGAGGAAAGCAGGGTGAGAGCCTCATCGACGGTGAGTGCGACCTGTGCCGTCTCCGTCAGCGCGCCCTGCGCGGCGGTGCGCAGGGCGAGGAGGAGCGGCGCGACGGCGGGTTCATCGCGCAGCGGGAGGTCGTCGCCATCGATCTCGACCGGTACGCCGGCGGAGGTCAACGCCCGCCGCAGGCTGGGGATGGAGCGTGCGCCGGCGCGTACGAGCACGGCCATCTCGCTCCATGGCACGCCGTCCTCCAAGTGGGCACGGCGCAGGATGTCCGCGATATTGGCGGTCTCGGCGCCCGGCGTCGGGTAGGTGAACACTTCGACGACGCCGCCGTCCCGCACCGCGGTGAGGTCACGGTGTGCGCGTACCGCCTCGGCCGGCAGCCGGCCCAGCGGCATCTGGCGCGTGATCATCCGGGTTGCGGCGAGCAGGCCGGCTCCGGAGCGGCGGCTGACACGCAGCACCTCGACGGGGGCGGGGCGGCCGTCGGCGCGTGGAAAGTCGTAGGGGAAACCGAGGATGCCGCCCACGTCAGCGCCGCGGAAAGCGTAAATCGACTGGTCGGGGTCGCCGAAGGCGACCAGTGTGCGCCCGCCCGTCACTCGGCCACCACCCCTCACCGAAGCGCTTCGCGCTGCCCCTTCGTTTTCGTACCCTGCGAGCGCGTGCAACAGCCGGATCTGGGCGGAGTCGGCGTCCTGGTACTCGTCGACGAAGACCCCCTCGTACGCCGTGGCAAGACGCGCCGCGACCTCAGGGCGTCCGGCGAGGAGCACAGCGCGATGCACCAGTTCCGCATAGTCGACGGCACCTTGCATGTCCAAGACGTCGAGATACTCGGCGAGGAAACCGGCCGCGGCCCGCCAGTCCGGACGGCCGGTGCGCTCGGCGAAGGCGGCGAGCGCACCGGGGCCCAGGCCCAGTTCGCGGCTACGGGCAAGCACGGCACGCACTTCGTCGGCGAAGCCGCGGGTGGTCAGACAGGCGCGGAGCTCATCGGGCCAGTGCACCGAGTTGAGACCCTCGCGTTCGAGATCGGCCTCACCGGCCAGCAGCTCACGCACGACCACGTCCTGCTCCGGTCCGGACAGCAGCCTCAGCGGACCGGTGAACATCTCCGGATCCTGGTGTGCGCGCACGAGCGCGTAGCAAAAGGAGTGGAACGTTGTCGCCTGTGGGGCCGTCGTCCCTGACAGCCGGGCCGCCATCCGGTCGCGCAACTCGGCGGCGGCCTTGCGGCTGAAGGTGAGGACAAGGATGCGCGCCGGGTCCGCACCCCGGTGCACGCGCTCGGCGACCGCCTCGACGAGAGTGGTGGTCTTCCCGGTGCCGGGCCCGGCGAGCACAAGAAGCGGTCCGTCAGCGTGCACAACCACAGCGCGTTGCCGGGCGTCCAGATCAGGGAGCACCGGAGGCGCAGGCGGGGTGCGCAGCAGTCGGTAACCGCCCGTGGCCACGGGCGGTGCGGAGACAGTCGAGGCGGATGAGATAGAGGATGTCACTGGTTCAAGAGTTTCAGAGGTTGCGTTCAGTGCTGACGCTACGGCACTCGCCCCGCGTGCCGCAGGCGGGTCACACATTCGCGAACGATTACGAAAAGCTCGTTACCCCTTACGGGCGGTATGGGCCAACCGGAGCACGCACGACGCCCGGATGGCGGATGCTGGATGGTGTGAGCGGCAGGCGGAGAAGCGAACCAATAAAGGTGAGCGACGCACGTGAGCAGGCGCAGTGGCCGGCTGAGGCACGAAGCCGTCCGCGAAGCCTGGGAACAGGCGGGATCATCTCAGCGGCGCGCAGCACCCGTTCTGCATACTCGAGTATTTCGGGACGCTCAGTCACCACGGCCGTCCTGCCGTATGTCCTGGGGAGGCACAGGGAGCGCGTATCATCCAGCATCCACCACCTCGAAATGCACCCTCAGGCTCCGTACGAGGTCCGCTCATGCCACCATCTTCCGGGCGGTGACTGGTGATACGAGATCAAGATGCGACGGCGGGAGAGACGAACGCGGAGCAAGGTGATGCGCCGCGCGACACCTCGAGCATGCCCGCACCGGGATCCTTCCGGGACTCCCGGAAACACGGCGAACACAGCGAACAGGGCAAGCAGGGCGAGCGCATTGCGCACGTCGACGAGGTCGCAGGTGACGAACCGCTGCTGGCCGCGCGCGTGCACCGGCCGGTGGATCTGCTGCGCTTCCTCATCGGGACCGTCGGGGTCGCCGTGGTGCTCGGCATCGCCGGCTTCGCCCACGGCACCACGACTGGCGTCGAGCAGGACATCTCACGCGGCACGCACCACGCCCCCGGTTTCCTGATCAGCTTCGCCGGCTTCACCGCGAGCATCGCCGTGCTGATCGTCCCGGTCGCATTCGCGATCGAGCGGCTGATCAAACGCGACGGATTGCGCGTCGCCGACGGCGTGCTGGCGGCCGTGCTCGCGCACGGCGTCTCGCTCGCCGGTGATCTGTGGGTGACCGGCTCCGCCCCGTCCGCGATCCGTGACGCACTCACCCGCGCCGCGCCCACTGGTGGAATCACCGATCCCGTACACGGTTATCTCGCTCCCGTTATCGCGTACATGACGGCCGTCGGCATGGCGCGACGACCTCGCTGGCGCATTGCCTTGTGGGTCGTGCTGGTCCTCGACGCCTTCGCGGTGCTCGTCGGCGGCTACACCACGCCGTTCTCGATCCTGGTGACCGTCCTGATCGGGTGGACAGTCGCATATGGCACCGTCTACACCGTCGGCTCGCCCAACGTCCGCCCCACCGGCCACACCCTCCTCGCCGGGCTGCGCCGGGTCGGCTTCGCACCGCTCACTGCCCAGCGCCTCGACGACGGCCTCGCCGTGACCTCAGCCTCCCCCTGCCTGCAGGGGGTACCTCCCGCCGAAGGCAGGGGAAGGGAGGTACCCCCTGGCGCGGCGGGCGCCGACTCCGAGCGAGGCCGCCGCTATCTGGTCACTTTGGAGGACGGGCCGCCACTCGACATCACGGTCGTCGACCGCGAACAGCAGGCGCACGGCTTCTTCTATCGGGTCTGGCGGCGCGTACTGTTGCGCGGTATCACCGAGCGCCGCAGCCTGCAGTCACTGCGCCAGGCGCTGGAGCAGGAAGCCCTGCTCGCCTACGCCGCAATCTCCGCCGGAGCGCACGCCCCCAAACTCATCGCCACCTCCGATCTCGGGCCGGATGCGGTGATGCTCGTCTACGAGCACATCGACGGCCGTACGGTCGACTCCCTCGCCGATGACGAAATCACCGACGATGTGCTCGACGCCGCCTGGGAACAGGTCAAGGCGCTGCAGTCCCGACGCATCGCACACCGCCGTCTGACGGGCGAATCGCTCCTGGTGGATCGTTCCGGCACGCTCTATGTGACCCACCTGCGCAGCGGAGAGATCGCCGCAGGCGACATCATCCTGCGGATGGACATCGCCCAACTGCTGACGACGTTCGCCCTCCGAGTCGGCGCCGAGCGCTCGGTCGCCTCGGCGCTACGTGTCCTCGGTACCGACGCGGTCGTCGACAGCCTGCCGCTGCTGCAGCCGATCGCGCTGAGCCGCTCTACTCGTGCCACGCTGCGCCGGCTCGCCAAGGAGCGGGCCGAACGGGAACGCGAAGTCGTACTCGCCGCCTTCCACGCCCGCAAGTCCCCCGAAGGCGCAATGGAGACATCAGCTGAGGCCGCAGCGAGCCACAAGACCACCAAAGCCACCAAGACCACCAAAGCCACCAAGGCGGAGGCCAAAGCCCGCAAAGACGCCGAGAAGCGGGCGCTGGAGGAGGCGGTTGAACAGGCTCATGAGGACGACGTGCTCGCCCAGATCCGCCGCCAGGTGCTGCTGATCCGGCCGCAGGCGCCAGCCGTGCCCGCTCGGCTGGAACGGATCAAGGGCCGCACTCTGGTCAGCCTGATCGCGGGCGTCATCGCCGCGTACTACCTGCTCTCCCAGCTCATCACGATCAAACTGAGCGCCTTCGTCCACCAGGCCAACTGGCTTTGGGTGGTGGCCGCACTCGCCTTCTCCGCGCTCACCTACATTGCCGCGGCGATGAGCCTGCTGGGGTTCGTGCCCGAAAAAGTGCCTTTCTGGCGGGCGGTGATGGCGCAGATCGCCGGGTCGTTCGTGAAGCTCGTCGCGCCTGCGGCAATCGGTGGTGTCGCGCTCAACACCCGCTTCTTGCAGCGCAATAAGGTGCGACCCGGCCTCGCCGTCGCCAGTGTCGGGGCATCGCAGCTGGCCACGGCATGCAGCCATCTCACGCTGCTGCTCGCCTTCGGTTATGTGACGGGGACGCAGCACACGCCCTCGCTCTCGCCGTCCAGGGCCGTGATCGGTGGGCTGCTGACGGCCGCCGTGCTGGTGCTGGTCGTCGCGGCCGTCCCGCAGTTGCGCAGATTCGTCTCCACGCGGGTGCGGGCGCTGTTCGCCGGTGTCGTCCCGCGCATGCTCGATCTGGTACAGCGTCCGATGAAACTGGTCAGCGGAATCAGCGGCATCCTGCTGCTCAATCTCGCCTTCATGGCGTGCCTCGACACCTCGGTGCGGGCCTTCGGGCAGTCGCTCAGCTTCGCGACCATCGCCGTCGTCTTCCTCGTCGCCAACGCGGCGGGCTCCGCCATCCCCACGCCGGGCGGCGTCGGCCCGATCGAGGCAGCGATCGCCGGTGCCCTCACCCTCGCAGGGCTGCCCGCCTCCACCGCTCTGTCGGCGACGCTCCTCTACCGGCTGCTGACCTTCTGGGTGCCCGTCCTCCCCGGCTGGGCCTGCTTCAGTTACCTCACGAAGAAGAGCGCTCTCTGAGGAGCTCTCCAGGCATGGGCAGACTCGCGCTCGGCGACCGAGGAATCGACAGCTCACCGGCCGTTGCCGGGACATCGCATGTCTGGCACCTCAGCAACGCTGCCCCCATCTTCGGTTCACCGACCGGCACAGCCGCGCCGACGAGGGCCCAACGGTCAGTGTGCAGAGTCCGCGCACAGCAGGCAGCGGCATCCGCACAGACGAGCTGCGTAGCGCGTCGCAGGATCGCGCCCTTCTCGCCGCTCGGGGCCGCGTCGTACTCGGCGACGATCCGCAACTTGTACTCA